>JAICGP010000003.1 GCA_025923055.1 Thermoleophilia bacterium | reverse complement strand
GTGGCGTTCGGCTACTACGTCGTCCTGCCGAAGGCGCTCGGCTTCCTCACCACCTACAACGCCGACCTCTTCGACATCCAGCTCCGGGCGTCGGCGTACTACTCCTTCGTGTCGCTCGCCCTCTTCGGGATCGGAGTCATGTTCGAGATGCCCGTCTTCATCCTCGCGCTCGTCCGCCTCGGCATCGTCACGTCGGCCCAGCTGCGCCGGAACTGGCGCGTCGGGGTCGCCGTCGTGGTCGTAGCCGCCGCGCTCCTGCCGACGGTCGACCCGGTCTCGCTCGCCTTCGAGGTCGTCCCGCTCCTCCTCCTCTACGCGTTCTCCGTGGCGCTCGCGGCCTTCTTCGAGCGCCGCTGGGCGGCGAAGATCGAGGCGAGGCGCGAGGCCTTCGCGAGCAGCGACACGTAGTGCCGCATCAGGCGGTACACCTGGGGCAGCATCACCCGACGGGGCACTAGTGCCCGTCGTCTACGAGGCCGACTGGATCGTCCCGGTCGAGGGCGACCCCGTGCGCGGCGGAGGCGTCGCCGTCACGGACGGGCGCATCGAAGCCGTCGGGCCGGCCGCGGAGCTCGAAGGCGAGCGGCGGCGCTTCCCGGACGCCGTTCTCCTCCCGGGCTTCGTCAACGCGCACACCCACCTCGAGTACGCCGTCTACGCCGGCTTCGGCGACGGGCTCGCCTTCCCGCCCTGGATCGACCTCCACGTGACGCGCAAGCGGCGGCTCCTGGACGGCGACGCGGTCGCCATTGCGCGGCTCGGGGCGGCCGAATGCCTCCGCTCCGGCGTGACGACGCTCGCGGACGCGAGCTTCACGGGCGCGGCGGCGCCGGCCTGCGCCGACCTCGGCCTGCACGCCGTCGTCCACATCGAGGTGTTCGGCGACGACCCGGACGCCGCCCTCGCCCGCGTCGAGCGCCTGCATGAGGCCGTCGGCGCCTCCGTCTCCGAGCGCGTCAGGCTCGGTGTCTCGCCGCACGCGCCCTACACGACGTCGGCCGACGTCTACGCCGCCTGCGCCGGCCTCGGTCTCCCGCTCGTCACGCACCTCGCCGAGAGCCCGGCGGAGCAGGACTGGCTCGTGCACGGGCGCGGCGCCATGGCCGCCGCGGCCGACCTCCTCGTCCCTCCCCCGAGGACGACCGGCGTGCGGCTGCTCGCCGAGCGCGGCCTTCTCGGCCCGGGCGTCCTCGCGGCCCACTGCGTGCACGTCGACGCGGACGAGGTGGCGCTGCTCGCCGAGCACGACGTCGCGGTCGCGCACTGTCCGCGCTCCAACGCGATCCTCGGCTGCGGGACGGCGCCGCTGGCCGAGCTCCTCGCAGCCGGGGTCAGGGTCGGGCTCGGCACGGACAGCCCCGCCTCGACGCCCTCCTTCGACCTCTTCGAGGAGATGCGCACCGCCGTCTACACCGCGCGCGCGCGCGAGCAGACGCCCGACGCACTGTCGGCGAGCGCCGCTCTCGAACTCGCTACTCTTGGCTCGGCGCGCGCGCTCGGACTCGAGGACGAGGCGGGCTCGCTCGCCGCCGGAAAGCGGGCCGACCTCACGGTCGTCTCGCTCGCCGGCTCGCCGTTCCTCCCCTGGGAGGACCCAACCACCGCCGTGGTCTTCGGCGGCTCGCCCGAGCGGGTGCTCCTCACGCTCGTCGACGGCGAGGCGCGGTACGAGAAGGGAGGTTTCGAGTGGCCCGAGCTTCGACGCAGCGCAAGCGCCGCACGCGCCCGCCTGCTCAGCGAAGCGCCAAGAGCGCCGAAGACCTGATGTTCTTCCCCAAGCTTCGCCGCCGGGCGAAGTGGGTCTTTCTCGTCCTCGCCATCTTCTTCGGCGGCGGCTTCCTCATCTTCGGCGTCGGCACGGGCGCCGGCTCGGGCATCGGCGACTACTTCGCGGACCTTCTCAACAGGCCCATCTCGACCCAGGGCCCCGAGCTCGAGGACGCGCGCGAGGCAGTCGAGGAGCGACCCAACGACCCCGAGGCGCGCCTCGACCTCGCCCGCGCCGCCCAGCGGGAGGGGCAGATCGACGAGTCGATCGCCGCCTACGAGAGCTACCGCGCCATGCGCCCTCGCGACGAGGACGCGCTCCGCTCCCTCGCGGCGCTCTACGGCCAGCAGATCGCGCAGGCGCAGGAGCGCGCGGCCATCGCCTCCGGCGAGGCGCAGCAGGCCTCCCTCCCGAGGACGTTCGCGCCGCAGGACAGCCCATTCCTGCAGGAGGTCCTCGGCAACTCGATCACGGATTCGATCAGCTCCCAGGCCGAGGCCCGCGCCGCAGCGGCGAACACCGAGGCGCAGCGGCTCTCGAGCCTCCAGCTCGACGTCTACCAGGATCTGACGCTGCTCGCGGACGACGACCCGCTCCTCTGGATCCAGTTCGCGCAGGCCTCCGAGAACGCCCAGGACTACGAGTCGGCCGTCACGGCCTACGAGCGGTTCCTCGAGCTCGCTCCGAACAACCCGAACGCCGAGCAGATCCGGGAGCGCATCGACGCGCTCGAGGTGATCTCCGGCGGGGGCGCGTCCCAGCCCGGCCAGGGCGGGGACGGCGGGTCGGAGGGCGGCTCGGACGGCCGGTAGCGGCTAAGGTACGCACCCGCCACTCAGGAGAAGGGGATACATGAACTTCGACATCAAGACGGAGCAGGTGTCGGGCGAGACCTTCGTCATCGCGTTGACGGGAGAGATCGACCTCTACACGGCGCCCGACTTCAAGCAGCAGCTCCTCGACGTGATCGGGCAGGGGGCGAAGCACGTCGTCGTCGACCTCACGGATACGACCTTCATCGACTCGACGACCCTCGGCGTCCTCGTCGGCGGCGTCAAGCGGCTTCGCCCTCACGAGGGCCGGCTCTCGATCGTCTGCAGCGACCGCAACATCACGAAGATCTTCGAGATCACGGGCCTGAACCGGGTCTTCCCGATCCACGCGACACGGGCGGAGGCTCTCGAGGCCCCCGCGGCGGTCGAAGCCCCGAGCCAGTAGGGACGGTGCTCGGCCGGCTGCTCGCCCTCCCGCTCGTCCTCGGCGCGCTGGTGGTGGCGGGCTGCGGCGGCGAGGAGACGACGGGCCTCGAGGGCGCGGACACGACGAACGGCAGGGAGCTCTTCCTCGCCGGGGCGGACGGCAAGCAGCCGTGCGGCTCGTGTCACGTTCTCGCCGACGCCGGCGCCGCCGGGACGGTCGGCCCCAACCTCGACACGGCGCTCGGCTTCTCGTGCGCCCAGGGGTTCGAGGAGGACACGATCTACGAGGTCGTCCTCCGGCAGATCGACCTAGCCCGCGGGAACATGCCCTCGGATCTCGTCACGGGCCAGGACGCGGTGGACGTCGCCGCCTACGTGGCGAGCGTCGCAGGGAAGGACATCGAGGGCTGCGACCCCAGCGGCGACCGCGGCGGCACGGGCACCGGCGCGGCCGAGACGACCCAGGCCGGCGGCTAGGAAGCCTCGTCGACCCCGGCGCGGGCGGCGCCCCGCTCCGCCTCGAGGTCGACGACGACGTGGTGGATCGGGCAGGGGAAGCGCTCGCGCACCCGCTCGACGACGCCCCGCTCCAGCCAGTTCGAGCGTCCCGGCGGATGGGTGGAGACGACGATCTCGTCGGCGCCGAACGTCCGGAGGGCGTCCTCGACCGCCTGCACGGGGTCGGCGTCGCCGACCTGACCGCGGGCGCGGACGCCCTCGTCGGCCAGCGCGGCGAGCGACTCCTCCAGGCGGGCCTGCGCCTCGCCGCGCGCCCGGTCCTCGTCGGACGTCCAGTGGCGCAGCTGGCTGTTCAGCGCCGGGCAGACGACGAGGACGTCCTCGCCGCCGCGCACACGCCGGACCACCTCGTCGCGCAGCGCCCGCCCGGCGACCGTCTCGTTGGCCACGACGAGCAGGCGCCGGCGGTCGTCCCGCCCACGCGCCCACACGGCCGGCTCCGCCTCCTTCGGCTCGGTCTTCATGTAGATGCCGATGGCGACGCCCAGCCCGAGGGCGAGGAAGACGCCGAGGGCGACCCAGCCGCCGCCGAGCACGCCGGCGACGGCCACGGCGGCGAAGAGGACGGCGCAGACGAGGACGAAGGTGAAGGCTTCGGCCTCGGTGCGGATCGGATTGCGCATGGCGCCCCCCTTCTGAGAAGGCCTAGATCACATACACCGTGACGTACACGATGATCCACATTACGTCGACGAAGTGCCAGTAGATCCCCGGCAGCTCGACGCCGAGGTGCTTCTCAGGCTCGGGCCCGAAGTGGCCGCGGAGCGAGCGGATGAGCGCGTAGAGCAGCAGGTTGAGGCCGACGAAGACATGCGCTCCGTGGAGGCCCGTGAGGCCGTAGAACGTCGAGCCGAACGCGTTGTCGTAGGGCGCGAAGCCGAGGCGCGTGTACTCGCGGGCCTGGATGAGCAGGAACGTGAGGCCGAGGAGGAAGGTGAGGGTCAGGCCCGCGACGAGGCCGGAGCGGTTGCCGCGCTTCACCGCCTGCAGGGCCCAGTGCATCGTGAAGCTCGAGGTCACGAGGATGATCGTGTTCAGGAGGGCGAGGTAGACCGGCAGCTCGAAGCCCTCGGGCGGCCAGCCGCCCTCGGCCCCGACGACGACCCGCGCGAAGAAGTATGCGCTGAAGAAGGAGCCGAAGAGCATCACCTCGGAGGCGATGAAGAAGTAGATGCCGAGCAGGCGCGAGTCGACGCGGGAGCTCTGGTGCGCCGCGGGCGGGTGGTCGTGTGCGTGCGCGACGGAGGCCATCAGCGCACCCTCACGTCAGGGCCTCGGCCTGGGCGGCCTCGACGACGACGTGGCGGACCGGCAGGTCGGCGCCCTTCTCGATCCGGCCGACGACGTCCCGCTGCAGCCAGCCGGACGTCGCCTCCGGGAACGTCGAGACGACGATCTCGTCGACGCGCTCGTCGTGCACCGCGTTTAGGGCGGCGTTGACCGGGTCCGGGTCGCCGATGTGGCCGGTCGCCTCGATGCCCGCCTCGCGGAGCTGGGCGAGCGCCCGCGCGAGCCGGCGCTGCACGCCGGGCTGGTCGGCCGGGGCGACGAGCGTGAACTCGGCCGGCGAAGCCTGCGCGCGCTCGCGGATCGCCGCGAGCAGCGGCCCCCCGACGATCGTCTGGTTGGCGATTACGAGGACGTGCGCGCGCTCGCGCGGGGCGGCGAGGTCGACCTCGACGTGCGAGACGGGGATGTCGCCGGCCGCCTTGCGCGCCCGCTCGACGAGACCGGCCCGCAGCCAGCTCGAGCGGACGGCGCCCGGATGGGTCGAGATGACGACCTCGTCCACCGGGGCGTACTGGTGGAGCGCGTCGCGGAGCGCGTCCAGCGGGTCGGGCGCCACGACGGCGCCCCGCGCGGCGATCCCCGCCTCGTGGAGGAGGTCGAGCGTGCGGCGGAGCCGCCGGTCGGCGCTCGAGCGCCGGCTCTCCTCGTAGACGACATAGCCGGCCCGGGGGTCGTTCTGGGGGCAGACGACGGTGACCCGGATCGGCCCCGCGGCCGCCCGCTCGGCGATCGCGTCGATGAGCGTCCGGCCGGCGACGGTCTCGTTGGCGACGACGAGGACGTGCCGCGGCCGCTCGGCGGCGGGCGGCTCGGGCTGCGCGGCGTAGGGGTCGCCCGCGCTCTCGCTCACGCCTCCACCTTCTCGCGCTCCTCGACGGCGGCGCGGTCGCCGTTCAGGACGGCGTGGCGCGCGCCGCGCACTCCGTACTCGTAGGGGCTCCCGACGACTTGCGGGATCTCGTGGAAGTTGAAGATCGGCGGCGGCGAGGAGACCTGCCACTCGAGCGTCAGCGCGCGCCACGGGTTCGGCCCCGCGGGCGCGCCGGCGCGCCAGCTCACGATCATGTTGTAGAGAAAGACGAGCGTCGAGGCGCCGAGGCCGAACGACGCGATCGAGATGACGAGGTTCCAGTTGCCGAACTCGGGCGCGTAGTCGGCGACGCGCCGCGGCATCCCCTGGAGCCCGACCCAGTGCATCGGGAAGAAGGTCACGTTGAAGCCGACGAACGTCAGCCAGAAGTGGATCTTCCCGAGCCGCTCGTCGTACATGCGGCCGGTCATCTTCGGGAACCAGTAGTAGATCCCGGCGAAGATCGTGAAGAGCGAGCCGCCGAAGAGGACGTAGTGGATGTGGGCGACGACGAAGTAGGTGTCGCTCGCGTGGATGTCGACCGGCACGGAGCCGAGGTAGATCCCGGAGAGGCCGCCGATCACGAACATGGTCACGAAGCCCAGGGCGAAGAGCATGGGCGTCGCGAATCTGATCCGGCCTTCCCAGAGCGTCGCCAGCCAGCTGAACACCTTGATCCCGGTCGGCACCGCGATCACGAGCGTCGTCACCATCATCGGGATGCGGATCCACGACTGCATGCCGGAGACGAACATATGGTGCGCCCAGACGGAGAATCCGAGGATGAGGATCGCCATCAGCGAGAGCGCCATCAGGCGGTACCCGAAGATCGGCTTCCGCGCGAAGACGGAGATCACCTCCGAGGCGATGCCGAATCCGGGCAGCATCATGATGTAGACGGCCGGGTGCGAGTAGAACCAGAAGATGTGCTGGTAGGCGATCACGTCGCCGCCCATTTCCGGGTTGAAGAAGTTCGTGTGCAGGACCCGGTCGAACATGATGAAGAACTGCGAGCCGGCCACGAACGGCGTCGCGAGGACGACGAGCGTCGAGGTGGCGAAGTTCGCCCACACGAGCAGCGGCATGCGCCAGAAGGACATCCCCGGCGCGCGCATGGTGATGATCGTGACCAGGAAGTTGAGCGCCGTCATGATCGAGGACGCGCCCGCCCACTGGACGCCCATCTGAAACATGAGGTTCCCGTCCGGCTGCTGCACGGCGAGCGGCACGTAGTTCGTCCACCCGGCCGCGAACGCGCCCCCGTCCGGCACCAGGTAGCTCGACATCATGATCAGGCCGGCGATCGGCAGGAGCCAGAACGAGAGGGCGTTCAGGCGCGGGAAGGCCATGTCCGGCGCGCCCAACATGAGCGGGATGACGTAGTTCCCGAGGCCCGCGAACGCCGGGATGATGAAGAGGAAGATCATCAGCGACGCGTGCACCGAGAAGAGCCCGTTGAACGTGTTCGTGTCCACGTACTGCATGCCGGGCCGCGCCAGCTCGGCGCGCATGAACATCGCCATCAGGCCCGCCGCGCCGAAGAAGAAGATCGTCGTGACGAGGTACTGGATCCCGATGACCTTGTGGTCGGTGTTGACGCGGAAGTAGTCCTTCCACGTCCTGGCGCCGTGGCCCGAGTGGTCCTCGGGCCGGGTCGGCTTCCCCGAGATCCAGTACGCCCAGTAGTCGAAGCCCCCGAGGGCCGCGAGGAATCCAAGCGGGACGACGACCGTCCACGCGACGATCAGGACCTGGAGCTCCCAGAGCGGGTCGAAGCCCATGGCGGCGCGCGCGCCGATCACGAGGAGCGTCGCGAGCCCGAAGCTGAGCGGCATCACCCAGAGGACGCGGAGCCAGCCGGCGCCGGTCAGGCGGCGAAGCCCACGCCGCGGCGGCGGCGGCGCGTGCGCCGGGTGGTGCTCGGTCGCGTGCTCGATCTCGACGGCCACTAGCGCCCTCCCCCTCCGGTCGCCTCGAGCAGGTACTCGACGAGGCCGTCGATCTGCTCGTCCGTGAACAGCTCTCCGTAGTTTTGCGGCATCACGTCGGGTTGGAAGCCTTCCGCGATCGTAGCGTTGGGCTCCACGATCGACTCCCGGACGAAGTCTTCCTCGGCGCCCTCGAGCGACTCGTCGAGGTTCGGGCCGACCTGGCCCTGGCTGCCGGCCTCCTCGAGGACGTGGCAGCTCGCGCACTGGGCCGAGAAGAGCGCCTCGCCCTGGACGGAGCCGCCCTCGGCGGCGAGCCGGCGCTGCTCCTCGACCCAGGCGGAGAAGTCACCTGCCGACAGCACCCGGGCCCGGCTCCGCATGACGGCGTGGCCGAGACCGCAGAGCTCCGTGCAGATCACCTCGAAGGTGCCGACCTTCGACGGCTCCACGACCGTCCGCGTCGTGACGCCCCGTACGGCGTCCTGCTTCATGCGCCACTCGGGCACCCAGAAGGAGTGGATCACGTCCTTCGACGTGATCAGGAACTCGACCGGCTCTCCCACCGGGAGCACGAGCTCACCGGAGGCGAGCGGCTCGCCGTTCTCGAGCTCAACGTCCGGGTACGTGAACGTCCAGGCGAACTGCTCGCCCGTCACCTCGACCACCCGGTGGTCGTCGGGAAGGTCCTCCGCCTGGGCGAGCGCCACGCCCGAGTAGACGGCGATGAACGTCACGAGCACGGTCGGTACGAGCGTCCAGACGATCTCCAGGCCGGTGTGCCCGTGGATGGGGGAGCCGTCGTCCATGTCGTCCGGGGCGGCGCGGAACTTCCAGACCGCGTAGACGGCGACGCCTGCGACGAGCGCGAAGATGGCGACGCAGATCACCGTCACGACCCAGTAGACGGAGTCGATGATGTCGGCCTGCTCGGAGGCGGCGTCCGGGAGCCACGGGATGAAGAACGCGACGGCGGCGAGGGCCAGGCCCACCACCACCCCGACCAGCGTCATCTGGATGATCGAGCGCTTCCGCACGTTGAAACGAGGGTCTTCGCGGCCCGGCAGGACCCTAACGCAAGCGTATCCCGGGGCGGCGCTCGACCGTTAGGGCACCGAACCCCGAAGGAGGGAACACCGAGCAATGGGTATCGGCGCAAGCATCTTCCTCGTCGCGGTCGGCGCGATCCTCGCGTTCGCCGTGACTGCAGAGGTCAGCGGCGTGGACATCTCGACGGTCGGCTGGATCCTGATGATCGTGGGGATCGTCGGGCTCCTCGTCTCGCTGCTCTTCTGGTCGACGTGGGGCGGCTTCGGCGGCTACAGGCGCGACACGGTCGTCCACAGGGACCCGTACGACCGGCCTCCTCCCTACTAGACCTCCCCATCCTCCTCCACCCGAGAAGGGGCGGCAGCTGCCGCCCCTTCTCGTTCGCCCCTGCCTCCTGGTCGGACACTAGGCTCCGCGCGTGGACATCGGGTTCGCCGAGGCGCTCCTCATCCTGGGGCTCCTGCTCGCCGTCGCGGCGGCGCTCTCGGGCTGGCTCCACGGCACCGTCCTCTCGATCTCCGTGCTCTCGGTCGTCGCCGGCGTCGGCCTCGCGCTCGTCGACGTCGTCAACGCCAACCCGGGCGCGCAGATCGTCATCCTGCTCGTCGAGCTCGCCCTCATCCTGACGCTCTTCTCCGACGGCTTGCTGGTGGAGTCCGAGCTCCTGCGAGAGCACTGGGGACCGCCGGCCCGGGCGCTCGTGATCGCCATGCCCGTGACGCTCGTACTCCTCGCGCTCGCCGGCAAGGCGCTCTTCCCGGAGCTCACGTGGGCGGAGGCCTTTCTCCTGGGAGCCGTGCTCTCGCCCACCGACCCGGTGGTCACGTCTGCGGTCGTCTCGGCCCCGCGCGTTCCCCGCCTCATCCGCCACACGCTGAACCTCGAATCGGGGCTCAACGACGGCCTCGCCCTGCCGTTCGTCCTCTTCTTCCTCGTGCTCGCGACGGCGCAGGACAACGCGGCGGGGGAGGCGGGCCAGCTGGCCGCCGAGGCGCTCGTCGGCGCGCTCATCGGCGTCGCTCTCGCGGTCGCCGCCGGGCGCCTCCTCCCGCACGTCCCGGGCGGCGGCATGACCCTCAAGTACGAGGGCACGTACGCGCTCGGGCTCGGCTTCCTCGCCTTCGGCCTCGCGGACGCCACCTACGGCAACGGCCTGATCGCCGCATTCGTCGCGGGAATCGCCCTCGCCGCCGCGAAGCACGAGATCCCGGACGCCTTCGGAGAGTTCAACGAGAGCGTCAGCGCCGTCTTCCAGGTGGCCACCTTCTTCGTGTTCGGCGCGCTCGTCGTCGCGACGGGCTGGGAGTGGTCCTTGTGGCCGCTACTCGTCTTCATCGCCTTCGCGCTGCTCGTCGCGCGCCCCGCGGCAGTGCTCGTCTCGTTCCTCGGCGTCCGCATGCCGATGCCCCACAAGCTCTTCATCGCCTGGTTCGGGCCGAAGGGGGTCGCCTCCATGCTCTTCGCGCTCTTCGCGCTCAACTCGACAGCGCCGGACCGCACACTCGTCTTCGACGTCGCCTCCTTCGTCATCCTCGCCTCGATCCTCGCGCACGGCCTCACCGACACCGTCGGCGCCCGCTGGATCGAGCGGCGGCTCGGGTCTCAGTCGGCCGAGAGCAGCACGACGTAGGCGAGGGCGTAAAGGCCGCCCAGAACGGCAGCCGCGCGACGATCGAGGCGACGGCGGGCGGCGAGCAGCGCGCCGACGACCCCGACCGCGACGAAGGTGTAGAGAGTTCCCGCGAGGGCCAGGCGGGTCGTCACCGCGGCGGGCGCCACGAGCGGGCCGGCGCCGATCGAGAGGGTCGCGTCGACGAGAGAGCTGCCGAGCGCGTCGCCGAGGGCGATGCCCGGCGAGCCGCGCAGAAGCGCCGTCACGTCCACGACGACCTCGGGCGCCGAGGTCCCGAGCGACGCCCCGAAGAACGCGATCACGAACTCGGGCACGCCGGCGAGCTCCGCGATCCGGACGAGCGCGCGGACCGCCACCGTCGCGCCGAAGCCGACGAACCCGAGGGCGACGAGGACGATCGCCGCCTGCTGGAGCCGGCCCTGCCGCGCAACCTCGGGCGCCTCGTCCTGGGGGAGCCCGGGCAGCAAGCGGACGACGAGCCAGGTGAAGAGGGCCCAGGCGAAGACGAGCGTGCCGCCCTCCCAGCGGGCCAGCCAGCCGTCGGCGACGAAGAGCGACGTGAGGACGAGCCCCGCCATCGTCAGCACCGTGACGACGGCCACCTGCCTGCGGCCGACGACGAGCGCCCCGGCCACGAAGGGGAAGAGCGCGAGGACGAGGGTGTACTGCGTGAGGGTCGAGCCGACCGAGTCGCCGACGTTGACGTCCCCCTCGTCCTGGAGGTGCGCGGCGACGGAATTCGCGATCTCGGGGAGGTCTGTCCCGATCGAGACGAGGGCGACGCCGACGACGAAGGCCGGCGCGCCGAGGGCCGCGGCGAGGGCGCGCGTGTAGGCGACTGCGCGGTCGCTCGCGACGAGCGCGACCCCGAGGCCGCCGGCGAAGAGGAAGGCCTGAAGCGCGATCTGCACCGAAGGTCACACAGCCGCCGGCGACCGGCCCGGCTCTGCGACCTTCGTGGCGGCGCGATTCTAGCCCGGTCCGCCTCTTCCGACGCGGGGCATCCCGTTCGGATACTGATGCACGGAGGGGAGCCGAGCCAGCCTGGACGTCGTCGCAGTCATCATCTTCGCCGCCGCGCTCGCGGTGATCGCATTCGAGTGGGTGCACCGCACGAAGGCGGCGCTCGTCGGGGCGGGCCTCGTCGTCGTCCTGGGAGTCGTCGAGCTCGACGCGGCGATCGAGGCCGTCGACTGGAGCACCCTCGGCCTGCTCGTCGGGATGATGATCCTCGTCGGCCTGACGCAGAGGACCGGCGTCTTCACCTACCTCGCGCTGCGCACCGCGCAGCTCTCGCGCGGCAGGCCGTTCCGGCTCGTGTTCCTGCTCGCGGGCGTGACGGGCGTCACCTCGGCGTTCCTCGACAACCTGACCTCGATCCTCCTGATCGTCCCGATCACGCTGCTCCTCGCCGACGTCCTGCGCATCTCGCCGATCCCGCTCGTGCTCGTCGAGATCCTGGCCTCGAACATCGGCGGGACGGCGACGCTGATCGGCGACCCGCCGAACATCATGATCGGCACCGCCGTTCCCGAGCTCTCGTTCAACGACTTCATCGTCAACCTCGCGCCCGTCTCCGTCGTCACGCTGCTCCTCGTCACCGGGCTTCTCTACCTCGTCTTCCGCGAGCAGCTCGTCGTCTCGGCCGACCGCCTCGACGAGCTCGAGGGCCTCGACCCGGCCCGCGACGTGCGGGAGAGCCGCTACGTGAAACGCTCGCTCGCGGTGCTCGGCGGGACGATCGTCGCCTTCTTCCTCCACGCTCCCCTCCATCTAGAGCCCGCCGTGGTCGCCATGAGCGGCGCCACGATCCTCCTCCTCATCGCCTCCGACGACGTCGAGGAGGCGCTCGAGCGTGTCGAGTGGTCGACGATCTTCTTCTTCCTGGGGCTCTTCGTCATGGTCGGCGCCCTCGAGGAGCGCGGCGTCATCGAGTCGATCGCGGACCGGCTGGCGGAGGCGACCGGCTCGACCGCCGGTCAGGGAATGGTGATCCTCTGGGGCGCCGCCGCTGGCTCCGCCCTCGTCGACAACATCCCGTTCACCGCCGCGATGATTCCGGTGGTCGAGCAGCTCCAAAGCGGGAACGAGGAGTTCGACGACGGGCTCTGGTGGGCGCTCGCGCTGGGCGCCTGCTTCGGCGGGAACGCGACCCTCATCGCGGCCGCCGCGAACGTCGCCGCGACCGGCGTCCTCGACCGGAGCGGCCATCCGGTCTCGTTCGGGCGCTTCCTCGCCGTCGGGCTGCCGGTCACGCTCGTCTCGCTCGCCATCGCTACGGTGTACCTGCTCCTCTTCCAGCTCTGAGACCGGTGCCCACGCTCTCCGACATCGAGCTCGTCCCGGCATCGGTGCCGCGCACGGCGACGTTCCTGGAGGCGGCCGAGGTGCTCGTCTCCCATCCCGTGACGACGATCGCCGTCCTCGACGACGAGGGCCGCGTGGCGGGACTCTTCGGGGACGCCGACCTGCTGTCGGGCTTCTTCCCCGGCTACCTGGCGATGCTGCGCCACACGGCCTTCGCGAGGGACGACGAGGCGATCCTCGGCGACCGCGCGCAGACGCTCGCTCCGGAGCCCGTCGAGAAGCACATGCAGCGGCCCGTCGTCCTGGACGAGGGCACGAGCGCGGTGCACGCCGCGGAGCGCTTCCTCCACTGCGACTTCGGGGCGCTGCCCGTCACCCGCGAGGAGCGCTTCGTCGGCATGCTCGGGCGGGCCGAGCTCTGCCGCGCCGTCCTGAGGAAGTGGAGCCGGTAGGCAGAGCGCCGCGCGCCCCTTTGAGGGGCGCACGGCGCACATGAGGATTTCGGTTTCCTGCTCCCTAGAAGATCAGGATCAGGATGATGATGATGAGGATGACTGCGAGAAGACCTCCGCCGATGTACATGCTCTTCCTCCTAGTCGATTCGGCGGCTTAACGGCGCAAGTCCCGAAACGGTTGCGGCCTCCTCCGGCTCCCGGCCGGAGAGCTCGTGCGGCCGGGGGAGCGCGAAAAGGGCGGCGGCCCAGAGCGCCGCGACGGCGAGGAAGCCGGCCTGCCCACCGCCCGGCAGGGCGAACGAGAGGCCGACGAGGGGAGCGCCGGCGACGATGGCCAGGTTCCCGGCCATGTTGACGACGCCGACGGCGGCGGCCGGCTCGCGGGGCCTCGAGGCCGCCGCCGCTCCGAAGACCGGCGCAAAGGCGAGGCCGGCGCCGAGGCCGACGAGCGTGGCCCCGGCGACGGCGACGGCGAGCGGCTCGGCAAGCGACAGGACGGCAGTCCCGGCGGCGCCGGCGACGAGACCGGCAGCGATCACGCCGCGAGCGCGTTCCCGCGACCCGCTCGCGAGGAGGCCGCCGAGCGGCCGAGCGGCCACGCCGGCTACGAGAGTGAGCGCGCTCACGACCCCGGCTGCGCGCAGGGAGAGGCCGCCCGCCCGGACGAGGAGCGTCACCGCCCAGTTCGCGACGACGGCGTTGAGCCCCAGCGAGGCCATGTGCACGACGGAGAGCCGGTGGAGGCGCCGGTCGGCGAGGAGCTCGCGGAGGCGGTCACTGCGCCGCAGCGGCGTGCGAGGTGACTGCGGGCCGAAGGCCAGGACGGCGAGGGCGGCGACGGCCAGCGCCGACGCGCTCAGCCACGGCGCGCGCCAGCCGAATGGGCCGTCTAGCAACGGCACCACTGCGAGCGCCAGCCCGCCGCCCGCCATCGCGCTCCCGCCGAAGACCCCCTGCGCGACGGCGCCGCCGCCCGCGGCCCGCACGTAGTCGCTGCCGGCGACGAAGGCCGCACCGGTGCCCACCCCGACGAGGGCGCGTGCGGCGAGGGCGAAGGCGGGGTCGGCGACCGCGAGCAGGAGCGCGTTCCCGGCTGCGACGAACGCCAGCGCGCCGCTCGCCACCGCGTGGGCGCCGCGGCGGTCGGCCTGCCGCCCTCCGGGGATCTGCACGAGCGCGTGCACGAGGAAGAGCGAGGTCGTGAAGAGCCCGACGACGCCGAGGCCCACCCCGTACGCCTCGGCGAGCGGCTCCGCCACCGCACCCGCGTTGGTGATGTTCCAGCCGACGGCGGCGCCGACGACGGCCCCGCCCGCCGTCGCCCGAGCGCTACTCGTGGAGAAGCCGTCCCTCCATGCCGCCCGCCACGAGGACGACCTCGCCGGTGACGTGGCCGGAGAGCTCGTCCGAGGCGAGCACGACGATCTGGCGGGCCACGTCCTCGGGCTGCGCGACCTTGCGGAGCGCCATCGTCCGCGTAGCGCGCTCGACGCGCGATGGGTCGTCGAGCGTCGTCCTCGTCATGGGCGACAGCGTCCACCCCGGGCAGACGGCGTTCACGCGCCCGCGGGGTGCTACGCGCACGATCTCGTTCTTGAGGCTGAGGAGGAGGCCGCGCACGACCGCGGACTTCGCCGCCGCATAGTCGGCGTGGCCGGCCTCGCCGAAGATGCCCGCCGTCGAGCCCACGAGGACGAGGCTGCCTTCGCCGGTTCGCTCGACCTCGCGGAGGAATCCGCGGGCGGTCAGGAAGGTCGCCGTCAGGTTGGCGGCGAGAGTCTCCTGCCAGCGGTCGAGCGTCAGCCGCCAGAGCGGCACGTCCTCCTCGGGCCAGACGCCGGCGACCGCAGCGCACGCGTCGAGGCCGCCAAGAGTGGAGCGGGCCTCGGCGAAGAGCCGGTCCGCCGCCTCCTCACGGCGAAGATCGGCCTGCACGAGGACCGATCCCGGGCAGTCGGCGGCCACCGCCTCGGCGCGCTCGCGTCCGCGGTGGTAGTGGAGCGCGACCCGGCAGCCCTCGCTTGCGAAGGAGCGCGCGCACGCCGCGCCGATGCCTCCCGAGGCGCCGGTCACGAGCACCCGCTTGCCGGAAAGACCCGTCTCCATGATCGTGCCGGGGATGTTCGCAGGTCGCAGCCCCGGTCTCGACCCGTCCCTCGAGCGCCGCGACGCGCGAGAGAGCTGGACGGCCTGGGCCCGAGCGGCCGCGGTGCCGCTGGTCGTCTTCGAGGTGGCGGTCGAGCGCGGGAACTATCCGCCGGGGGACGAGCGCCTCGCCTGGCTCTTGGCGGCGGCCTTCGCAGCCGCGGCGCTGTCCTTGCTGCTCCTGCGCGGGCGCGGCCGGTCTGCGGCGGCCGGGCTCGTCCTCGACGTCATCGTCGCCTCCGCCTTCGTCGCGCTCTACTCCTTCGAGGCCGGGACGACGGCCAGACACGTGCTCGTGCTGCCCGTCGTCGAGGGCGCCTTCCTCTTCGGCCTGCGCGCCGGCGCGCTCGTGCCACTCGCCTCGCTCCCCGCGCTCGCGTTCTTCGAGTGGCGGCAGGCGGAGCGCCTCGACCTGCATCCTTTCGACGTCGGGCACGTGCTCGGCCCGGCCGGCATCCAGCTCGCCGTGGGCATCGTCGTCGGGGCGCTCGTCGCCCGGCTCGAGCGTCCCGGCGTTTGACGAGCACCGCTGCGGGTACCCGCCGGACATGACCTTCCTGATCAGACTCGTGGTGCTCGCAGCCTCCCTGCTCGTGCTCGCGTCCTGCGGCGGCGACGACACCGTCAGCCGGGAGGAGTTCGAGCAGGAGGTGGGCGAGGCGCAGGAGGACGTGCAGGCCGAGCTCGAGGAGCTTCGCGGTTCCGACTCGGCTGCCGAGCTTGAGGAGCGGGCGGCCGACGCGGCCGACGCCATCCGCGAGCGGGCCGACGAGCTCGGCGACGTCGAGGCGCCCGAGGAGGTGCAGGACGCGCAGGAGCAGCTCGTCGCGCGCTACCGGGAGCTCGCCGACCAGCTCGAGCAGAACCTCGAAGGGCTCGACGAGGAGGACGTCGACGGAGCCCTCGAGCAGCTCGAGCAGCTCGAGAGCGAGGACGTCGAGCGTCTCCTCGACGAGCTGCGGGACTCCGGCTAGGAGCTCTCTCCGAGCCGTCAGCTCCGGGCCGGGGCCGTCCGCCGGCGCAGGCGGGGCAGGCGGCCGGGCCAGGCGCTCGACCGGCCCGCCACGGCCAGCAGCGCGGGCACGAGCCACGTGCGCACGAGGAACGCCTCGATGAGGACGCCGACGAGCATCGCGAAGGCGAACTCGCGGAAGGCGCCGAGCGGGACGAGGGCGAGGAGGCCGAAGCTGAGGGCGAGCGCCAGGCCCGCGATGTTGATGGCGCGCGCCGCATCGGGGACGGCGACGGCGATCGCCTCTCCGAAGGGCCGCCTCTTCGTCTCCTGCCAGATGCGGCCGACCAGGAAGACGTTGTAATCGGAGCCGAGCGAGACGAGCAGCACGGCGGCCATGAACGGCACGTAGTACGTGAGCTGCTCGTGGCCGAGCGCCTCCTGGAAGACGAGCGCCGTTAGCCCGAGGGCCGCACCCAGCGCCAGCACGCTCGTCGCGAGGAGGTAGAGGGGCGCGAGGAGCGAGCGGAGGAAGAGAGCGAGCAGGACGACGTTCACGGCAAGCGCCGCGAGCGCGATGCGCCCCAGGTCCTCGAGGATGACGGCGATCGTCTCGTCGGCGAGGGCCGTGTTTCCCGCGAACGCCACGGTGGTCGGCGCGAGGCCCGCGCGCTCGAGCAGCCGCGGAGCCCGATCTCGCAGCGCTGCGAGATCGGCTCGCGCCTCCGGCCCGAGAGGGTCGCTGTCGAGGAAGACGACGAAGCGCGCGGCGGCGCCCGTGGCGGAGACGGCCACGCCGCGCGGCACCGCGGCCGGCAGCGTCGCGGGCCCGATCACGCCGGCGACGCCAGGCTGCCGCTCGAGCAGGCGCTGGAAGCCGGCGAGCTCGCGCTGGAGCCCGTCGATCCCGGCCTGCTCGACGAGGAGGAGCGTCGGCGAGAGGACGCCGGGCGCGAAGCCCTCCGCCGCCGCCTCGGCCGCCTCGGCCGGCTCGGAGCCGGCCGGGAGGCTCGAGATCGCGTCGACGCCGAGCTCGAGGTCGCTCACCGGGCGCGCCGCGAGCAGGAGCGCGGCGCCGACGAGGAGCACGAGGAGCGCGGAGAGGAAGCGGGACCTCGTGAGCCTGGCGACGAGGGCCGTGCGCTCCTCGCCCCGGTGCCCCGTCGGAGCGGGCGCGGGCCGCCGCGGCCAGAACGCGGCGCCGCCGAAGACCGCCAGGGCGGCGGGGACGAACGTCACCGAGACGGCGAGGCCGACGAGCACCGTGAAGGCGAGACCCGGCCCGAAGACCCGGAAGAACTCGAGCTGGGCCGCGAGCAACGACGCGGTCCCGGCGGCGACGATGAGGCCCGCCGTCAGGACGATCGGCGTCACCTGCCCGCTCGCGCGCAGGGTCGCGCTCAGGCGCCCGTCGCCCGCGACGAGCCGGTGCTGCACGCCGGAGAGGTAGAAGATCGAGTAGTCGGTGACGATTCCGAGCAGGAGGACGAGCACGATCGGCTCGAGCTCGCTCGCGACCGCGATCCCGAGCCGGCGGCCGACTGCGGCGAGGACCCCGATCGAGACGACGAACGAGATCCCGACCCCGACGAGGGTGAGCAGCGGCGCGGCGAGCGCGCGGAACGTGAGCCCGATGATGAGCAGGATCAGCAGCACCGTCGCGGCCTCGACGAGCGGGATCGCGTCGCGGATCAGCCGGCCCTGCTCGACACGCGCGGGAACGACGCCGGTGACGCCGGCGAGGCCGTCCTCGGGCTGCCAGCCCCTCGCGGGCCGGTCGGTGAACCAGTGCGCCAGCCGGTCCCGAGCCTGGAGGCCCAGCCCGGGCTCGAAGAAGAGGTAGGTGACGGCCGTCGTGCCCGCCTCGCGCGAGCCGGGGACGACGCCGCGCGTGTTCGTGAGCGGGATCGCGAACGGCACGGAGAGGAGGTCCGGGTACTGCCCTCGGGCGACGGCGACCGCCCGCTGCACGACGCGCGCCTGGGCCGCCGGCGAGAGGCCGTCCGGGTTGCGCTGGACGACCATCGTGTTCGACAGGACGGGGAACGGGAACAGCTCGGCGGAACGCAGCTGCGCACGGTAGGCGGGCGCGTCGTTCGGGACGAGGCTGCCGAGGGCGTCGCCGCGCGCCTCCTCCAGGCGCGGCAGCCAGAGGACCGACGCCACGGCGGCGGCGATCCAGCCGAAGACGATCAGGAAGCGGAGGCGGACGACGGTGCGCGCGAAGCGTGAGGAGCCATGAGGCTCCGCCCGGCGGCTCACCGGCCGGCTTCGACGCGGCCGTCCGGCCGGCGGATGCCGAGGCGCTGCAGCTCGGCGTCGCTCAGGCGACGGCGCTCTCCGGCGCCCAGCTCCCCCCACGGGTCGGTTCCCGTCGCGCTCAGACGGTCGTAGGGCAGCGTCATCGCCGCCCGGCGCGCGAGGTACTCCTCGAGCCCGGGCTCGTCGGGCGAGGCGTGCAGGGCGCGACGGACCGATCGCACCTCCCGGATCCAGGCGAGCCGCATGGGGACGTAGAGCACGATGAGGGGCAACGAGGGCGCCAGCGCGATCGAGATGCCGAGCAGGATGCTGAGCGACTCGACGCTCTCGCGGCTGGAGCGGCCGCTCTCACGGGCGCTCCGGCCCGCGCGCTCCGTGCGCTCGGCGACGTCGCCGACGTCCTCCCCGACGAACGGGACGCCCTCGAGCGAGCCGAGCGCGCCGCCGGCCTCCTGGAGCGCGTAGCCCGCCGCGGTGACCGTGCGGCTCAGGTCGGTGAGGCCGCGCACCTCCCGGGCGACGAGCAGCCCGACGATCACCCACGCGACCGCCCAGAGGAGCACGGCGACATCGAGAAGACGCCGGGCAGCGGGTCGCGGCGTCCGCGGAAGGACGAAGCCCACGCCCGTCGAGTACCCGCCTCACCGGCGGGCCACACGCAGGATCGCCTTCTGGAGCGGGCCCCCGCGGCGGCTCAGCCCACGGGAATCGGGCAGACGACCGCGGGCGGAGCCGTCGCGGGGGCTCCGGCTCCTAGCGCCGCCACTCGGAACCGCGCAGCCGCCGCTCGTCCAGGCGCGAGTCCACGCCGAACGCGAGCGCGAGCGGTCCCACCAGGAGGAAGAAGGTCAGCAGAACGAGTTCCATGCCTTCATTGTCGGCTCGGTCTTCCATAAGCACAAATCCGGTTATGATTGGAGTCGATCATGCGACCTGATGGATGGCTGGGCGTCGAACTGCGGCATCTCGCGGCCCTGCAGGCCGTGGCCGAGGAGGCCTCGTTCGGGAGGGCGGCCGAGCGTCTCGGCTACACGCAGTCCGCCGTCAGCCAGCAGATCCAGGCCCTCGAGCGAATCGTCGGCCAGCGGCTCGTGGAGCGCCCCGGCGGGCCGCGGCGGGTATCGTTGACCGAGGCCGGCGAGCTGCTCCTCCGCCATGCGGCGGGGATCGTCGCGCATCTGCAGGCGGCCCAGGCGGACATGGCCGCGTTCGCCGAAGGATCGGCCGGGACGCTGCGGGTGGGCACCTACCAGAGCGTCGGCGCCCGCGTGCTCCCGCAGCTTCTGCGGGCCTTCTCGGACACGTGGCCGAACGTCGCCGTCCACCTCACCGAGTCGGCGGACGACGGCGGCCTGCTCCACCTCGTGGAGCGCGGCGAGCTCGACTTCAGCTTCGTCATGCTCCCCGTCGAGGACGGACCGTTCGAGACGGTCGAGCTGATGCGCGACCCGCACGTGCTCGTCGTGCCGTCCGACTCGCCCTTCGCACGCCGGGCAAAGCCGCCGTCGCTGCGCGAGGTGGCGGGCATGCCGCTGATCGGCAACCGCCAGTGCCGGAGCATTCACCACGTCGAGACGCGCTTCCGCGACGCCGGCCTCGAGCCCCGGATCGTCTTTCGCTCCGACGACAACGGCACCATCCAGGGCCTCGTCGCCGCCGGGGTGGGTGCGGCACTCGTCCCGCTCCTCACCGTGGACACGAGCCACGACGACACCGTCGTACTCGGCCTCGCCGACGTGCCGCCGCGCCGCATCGGGATCGCCTGGCACGGCGACCGCTACCGCTCGCCTGCCGCCCGCGCCTTCGTCGAGCTCGCCCGGGAGGTCTGCGCCCGCGTCGAGGCCGAGCAGGCGGGCGGCACGGCCGCCGCAGCCGCCTGACCCTTCGCCGGCGCGGAAGCCCGACGCCCCGCGGGCAGCTTCGTGCTCCACGCGCACGAGCGTCCGGGGCACGTCTTCCGCTCCTCGCGCAAGCGCCAGCGCGGGCTTTCGGGGCAGGAGGCACTTCGTGCACGGAAACACAAGCGCCCGCCGGCGGGCGAGGTTTGGGGAGACCGAGCGGTGCGCATCACCTACGCACATGGCGATCCCGGTCGGACGGCCCCGCATCGACCCCTCCGGGGAGCGACTGCCTCTCTACGGCGCCCGGTTGACCGCGTTCGCCGCCTACGTCGCAGCGGTTTCCGTCGCCCTGGCGCTCGTCGGACCGGCGCTGCGCGGCGGCTCGGACACGGCGCCCGTCCAGCTCGACTTGCCGGAGGCCCACGTCGTCGACGCTCGCGCCGGGGACTCCCTGGCGGCCCTCGCCGCACGGGAGGGCGTCAGCGTCGCCCGCCTCCTCGCGCTCAACCCCGAGGTCGGCTTCCTGCGGTTGGAGCCCGGGCCCGTGCGCGTACGCTAGGAGCCAGACGCTCCTAGGGCGCCTCGAGCGACTCGGCGATCGCGACCGCCCGCTCGCGGTCGATCTCGCCCTCGATCCGGACGAGGAGCGGACCGCGCTCGACGAGCAGCGTGTTCCCCGCCAGCCGGCCCGGCTCCTCGACGAAGTCGCCGCCGCGCGCCCGGAAGAAGACGTAGTGCGGGCCGCCCTCGAGCCAGAGCGCAGGACTGCCCTCGATCGTGAGCGGCTCGACCGTCGTGCCAGTGTCGGCCAGCTTGTCGATGTAGCCCGGGTCGAAGTCGCCCCGGAACTCGGTGACCAGCAGGCCGACGCCCGTGTGCTCGGAGCGGGGGATGCCCGGCCCCGGCTCGTAGACGAGCGAGACCTTGCCGCCGGTCGGCACGGGAGAGAAGAAGGCGGCGTCGGGAGCGCCGAGCGCCGTCGGGACGACGAGGCGCGCCCACTTCCCCTGCACGATCCCGTCTCGGACCGGCACCGGCGTCCCGAGTGGCAGCCGCACGCGCTCGCCGGTCGCTTCGGGGAGCGTCTCGACGCGTCGCACGCTGGCGCCCTGCAGTCCGAAGAAGTCGAGGATCGCCGTGCGCGCCGCGGGCACCGCCAGCGCGGCGCCCAGGGCGACGATGAGCGCCACGAAGGCCAGCACGAGCGGCCGACGACGTCCGGGCAGGCGGCGCGCCGCAGGCTCCGCGATGCGGGCGAGCACGGCCGCGGAGACGTCCGGCGCCGCGGGCAGCGCCAGCTCGTCGCCGAGCGCCGCGAGAGCGCGCTCCAGCTCGTTCATGCCTCCACCCCCATTCGCTCGCGCAGCCGGCCGAGCGCCCGGGCCGTCCGGGACTTGACCGTCCCGCGCGGCCAACCTAGCGCGGCGCCGGTCTCCTCCTCGGAGAGGCCGAGGAAGTAGCGGCAGCCGATTGCCAGGCGGTCGTCGTCGCGGAGCTCGTTCACCGCCGCGAGCAGCTCCCGGCGACGCTCGGCGTCGAGGAGGGCCGTCTCGGGGGACGGGACCGCGCCCCCCGAGAGCGGATCGCCGGCGGCGCGGAGCGCCAGACGCTCGCGCCTGCCTGCCGACCTGCGGCGGTTGCGAGCCTCGTTCGCGACGATGGCCAGGAGCCAGGGCCGGAGCGGCTCGCCGGTCCGGAAGCGGCCCAGGGCGCGGTAGGCCTTCACGAGGCCTTCCTGCACGGCGTCCTCGGCCTCGGCCGTCGAGCCCGTGATCAGGTACGCGGTGTGGAACGCGATCGTCTGGTGCTCCCGGATGAGCGCGCCGTAGGCGCGTGTGTCTCCCTGCTTCGCCCGTGCGACCAGGTCGCCGTCGTCCAGTGGCCGGTCCTCCACTGCGCCTCTTCTACACCGCGAGGCGCCCCGAGGTTCCCGATCAGACGCCGCGGGCCAGCCGGTAGATCGATCCCCCGGCCGAGACGAGGTAGAGCTCGCCGTCCAGGTCCTCGGCGAACGAGGTCAGCGAGGGAACCCGGAAGCCCGTGCCGCGGCGGCTCACCTCGCCTTCCCAGCGCGCGACGCTCCACACCCGCCCGGAGCAGTAGTCGCCGTAGAAGTAGCGCCCGCGCGCCTCGCGGCTGACGTCGCTGCCCCGGTAGACGAAGCCGCCGGTGACCGAGCAGCCGAACTCGTGCGTGTACTGGCTGATCGGCTCGACGAGGGGGCCGCCCGGCGTCGGCTCCTTGTCCTCGAACTGCTGCGTGCCCTCGAAGACGTCCCAGCCGAAGTTGAGCACCTGGCCGACCCGGCGGGCGGGCACGAAGTCGATCTCCTCGATCGCGTCCTGGCCGACGTCCCCGATCCAGAGGTCGCCGGTCAGCCGGTCGAACGAGAACCGCCACGGGTTGCGCAGCCCGTACCCGACCATCTCCCAGTCCGCGCCGCGGTCGTCGACGTCGAGACGGAGGAGCTTGCCGAGGCGGCTGGTCGGGTCCTGCGCCCGGTTCTCGGGGTCGCCGCCCGCGCCGCCGTCGCCCATCCCGACGTAGAGGAGGCCGTCGGGCCCGAACGCGAGCTGACCGCCGTTGTGGTTGGGGTACGGCTGGTCGACGGCGAGCAGGGTCCGCCTCGCGACCGAGCGCCGCGACCGGCGCTCGAACTCCTGCACGCGCGTGTCGCCGGCCTGATTCGTGTAGTTCACGTAAAAGAGGCCGTTCGCCTCGTAGTCGGGGTGGAACGCGACGGAGAGGAGCCCCTGCTCGCCGCCGCTGCGCACGTCGGCCTGGATGTCGAGGAACGGCTCCCCCCTGACCTCGCCGTCCTCGAGCACGACGATGCGGCCGACCTGCTCGACGACGTAGAGGCGTTCCGATTCTCCGGGCGCCGCCGCCGCGTGGACAGGGGCGGTCAGCCCCGACGCGACCTCTTCGAGCCGGAGCGGCCCGCCGTCGCCCGGCTCCTCCGGAGCCTCGGTCGTCTCGCCCGCGCCGGTGGTGGTTCGGTCGGTCTCGGCAGTCTCCGTGGGCTGGGTCTCGATCTGCGGCATCTCCGCCTCGCCGTCGGATCCGCCGCCGCTGCAGCCGGCGAGGAGGAGGACGAAGATGGTCACGGCGAGCAGGAATCGCGTCACTCCGGCCAGGTTACGGACCGGACGGCGCCCGGGCGCCGATCACCGGTCAGGATGCGCCGGCTAGGGCTGGGAAGAGCGGCTCGCGGCTCGCGATCGCCTCGCGGAGGGCGACGAGCATGGCCACGACCACCTCGGACCGCTCCTCGCCGGTGCGGCACGCGGCCAGGATCCGTCGCTTGGGACCGAACGCGACCGGCCGGACTGCGACACCGGGGTTCACCCGGGTGAGCCCCAGGTCCGGCGCGAACGCCACGCCGGCTCCCGACGCGACGAGCTCCTGCATGGCGGCGTAGTCGTCCACCTCGACGCGGAAGCGCGGCTCGAAGCCGGCCGCGCGGCACACGCGCTCGGTGAAGGGGTGGCAGGACGACCGCGGCGTGCTCCGGATCCACGACTCGCCGGCCAGCTCGGGGAGCCGGACGGCACGCTGCTTGGCCGCTGGATGGCCGGCCGGGAGCACGATCCGCAGAGGCTCCTCGAGCAGGACGTCGAGCGTCACCCGAGACTCGCTCGGGAGCGGGACGCCGTCGTACTCGTAGACGACGGCGAGATCCACCTCGCGGCTGCGCAGGCGCGCCAGCGAGACGAGCGGGTCGGCCTCCTCGACGACGACCTCCACGTGGGGACGCACAGCGGCGAAGCGGGTGAGCGCCGCCGGCAGGATGCCCACCGCGGCCGTCGTGACGGAGGCGAGCCGGAGCGTCCGAGGCGCTCCGCCCAGCTCGCGCAGCTCGCCCTCGGCCTGCGCGAGCCGTTCGAGGATCGCCTCGGCGTGCTCGACGAGACGCCGGCCCGCCGTCGTCACGCGGACGCTGCGCGGACCGCGCTCGACGAGCGGGACGCCGGCCTCCCGCTCGAGCTTGGCGACCTGCTGGGAGACGGCGGACGGCGTGTAGCCGAGGGCGTCGGCAGCCCGGGCGATCGAGCCCCGCAGGGCGACTTCCCGGAGGACGCGGAGGCGGCGGACGTCGAGCATAAGCGGAGCTTAACCGCCCGCGAAGCAACCTGACTGGTCTGCAGCGCTGGGGCTGCGACGCGTGACGACCGCGCCCCGCATCGCGGCGGGTCGGAAGGACTAGACGCTCTCGGCCGACGCCCGCGTCTCGACGGCCAGCAGCGTCCTCGCGCCGCCCGCCGCCTTCGCCCTATAGGCGGCCAGGTCGGCCGAACGGTAGACGTCCTCGGCTGAAAACTGCGCCGCGGTGACGCGAGCGATCCCCCCCGAGAAGCTGTACTGCCCGCGACCGATCTCCGCGAGGGCGTCCTGCGCCCGCTCGGCGACCTTGACCGCGTCCTCAGCCGTTGACGCCGGCAGGACGACGGCGAACTCGTCGCCGCCGAGCCGGCAGGCGACGTCGGCGGCGCGGATCGAGGAGCGGAGCGCGTCGGCGAGCGCCCGCAGCGCCAGGTCGCCGGCGCCGTGGCCGCCCAGGTCGTTGATGCGCTTGAGCCCGTCGAGATCGACGACGAGGAGCGTCAAGTCCTCGCCGCTGCGAAGAGCGTGCGCCGCCGCCGCCTCGAACTGCTCCTCGAAGAGCCGCCGGTTGTAGAGGCCCGTGAGCTTGTCCCGCGCGGCGCTCTCCTGGAGCTCCGCGAAGAGGTAGGCGTTGCGGATCGCGATCGCGACGATGTCGCAGAGGGCCCGGCAGAAGTCGACGTCGGTGTCGTCCCAGGAGCGGTCCTCGGTGTCGACGATCTCCATGAGGCCCATCGTCTCGCCGCGTGCGACGAGCGGCAGCATGAGGAGCGAGCGGTGGCCCTGCTCCTCGAGCAGCGCCCGCTCGGCCGGGTCGTCCTCGGCGCTCGCGACGCGGACCTGCACGGCCTCCTGCGACTCGATCACGTGCCGCGTGGCGGGGAAGTCGGCGAGGTCGTAGATGCGACCGCCGCGCTCGGTGATCTCGTCCCGGCCCTGCTGGTACTCGACGAGCATGACGACGGCGCCCCGCGCCGGGTCGTACGTCGAGAGCTGCGCCGCCGTGGCGCCGGTCAGCTCGGCGGCGCGGGTCGCGAACTCGCGCAGCACCTCACGCAGGTCGAGGCTCGAGGAGAGCGCCCGCGAGAGGTCGAGCAGAGCCTGAAACCGGTGGGCCGGAGCCATCGGGGGAGAATCGGCTCCCGGGCGCCGCCGCTTGAGCGGCCCGGCCGCCGATCTAGCGACCCAGCCGGAAGGGCGGGTACTCGTCGCGCATCAGGCCGGCGTAGGCCGCCACGCGGAAGACCCAGCGGTTGAGCCCGAGCAGAAGCGGGAAGACGCCCGCCGGATAGCGCCCGAAGAGGACCAGACCGCCGCCCGCCACGAGGGCCAGCACCCCGATCAGCCCGCCGCCCCACCAGCCCCAGCCGCTCTCGTCCCACCCCCACCACCACGGCCCGCCGCCTGCGATGACGCCGACGACGATGTAGTGCGGAATCGCGAGCAGCCACCACTTCACGAGCACGAGCCCGCGCGAGAGCCGCTCCGGATAGGGCACGTCGAGCGTCGCGGGGTAGTCGGCGGGGCCGAGCGCGAAGGGCGGGTAGCGGTCGGTTCCGAGCGCGCCGTAGGCGTAGAAGAGGACGCGCCACGTCCAGCGCAGGACGCCGACGTTGAAGTCGAAGATGGCACGCGGGTAGCGCTCCGTGAAGAGGATCGCGAACCCCGCGACGACCGTCAGCACGAAGAAGGCGAGCCACAGGAGGGCGAGGACGATCACGTGCGGGATGACGAGGATCCACTTGACGAGTGGCAGCCAGCGGTTCAGCTCCGCGTCGCGGCTTCCCTCGACCGAGACCGGGTAGGGCTCGGCCGCCTCGGCCGTCTCGGCGGGCAGGGGAGCGGGCGGCACGGCCTCGGGGAAGCCCTCGTCCTCGCCGCCTCGCGAGCGGAAGCCGAGCGCGATCATGAGCGCGCCGGCGGCGAGGAGCAGGGCTCCCGCCACGAGCAGCCCGATCGCCACCCAGAGGACGAAGGAGACGTCGGCGCCGAGGTCGAGGTCGACGGCGACGCCCTCCTCGACGGCGGGATCCATGACCACGATCGCCCAGCGGCCCCCCTCGATCGGCCACTCGACGACCTGGGTGCCCGCGCCCGAGGCCTCCGCCGCCCAGAACCCCTGCTCGCCCGGCGGCTCCGGCTGGCCCGACCCCCCGCTGCGGCGGTACTCCGCCTCGAAGGGATCCAGGTCGACGTCGACGACCTCGTCGTAGGCGACGCCGTCGAGGTAGGAGCGCACCTCGTCCTCCGGGCCGATCCCGACGAAGACCTCGCCGCCGTCCGCCGCGGCGGCCCGGACGCGCACCGTCGCGAGCCGGCCCTCGTCGAGGAGCCAGTCCGGCACGTCCTCCCCTGACGCGTCGGCGGCGATGTCGAAGCCGTCGGAGGTCAGGGCGTAGGCGTCCGTCTCGAAGCGCTCGGTCGACGAGGTGAAGAACCCGTCCTCGTCGCGCTGGGTCTGGTCGAGCCAGAGGAGCGCCCCGCCCGCGACGAGGAGCGCCAGGGCGACGAGCGCCGCGAGCGAGCCGACGACGATGAGCGCAATGCGGCCGCCGCTCAGGCCGCGGCGCGGAGGCGGAGCAGGCTGCGTCGGGACCGGCTCGTCAGCCATGGGCCGCCAGACGGTCGTCGGGGCGAAGGACGGCGCTCAGGATCAGGTTGACGATCCAGACGATCACGGCAGCGCCGAGCGTCGACCAGAAGCTGCCGGTCTCGAACTCGGGGACGAGCCAGTCGGTCAGGTAGAGCATGAACGTGTTGATGAGGAGGAGGGCGAGCCCGAGGGTGAGGATGACGGCGGGCAGCGCGAGCAGGATGACGAGGGGACGGACGAACATGTTCACGACCGCGAACACCAGACCCGCGATGAACAGGACCCAGAAGTCGTCGCCGTAGCCGACGCCGGGAACGATCCAGGCGGCCACGAAGAGCGCGACGACGTTCGAGAGCCAGCCGAAGAGGAGGCGCATCAGCACGTCGGCATCCTCTCAGATGCTCCGTCCTCGGCCCGGCCGAGCCGCACCTCGCCGCCGGGCGTGAAGCGCTCGTCCGTCAGCCACAGCCCGGCGACGGCGAGCCCGGCGCCGGCCGCGGCGGTCAGCGAGGCGGCGACGCCCGGAACGGCGAGCTCGAAGAACTCGCGCGCGAACGGTACGGCGAGGACGACGCCGTACGCGGCCGCGAGCGCGACGCACAGCGTTCCCACGGCAGCGCCACGCCGCCGGCCCGAGGCCTCCAGCACGAGGATGAGGTAGAGGCCGACGACGATGAGGACGGTCGTCGCCACCGTCCGCGCCGCCACGAGGCCGAGGTCGAGGACGTAGAACGAGAAGAAGTAGCCGGAGAGCACGCCGAGCCCGGCCGCCGTCCCGGCCGGGACCGCGAAGTGGCCGACGTCCCGGAGGAAGCCGGAGCGGGGCAGCCGCCCGGAGCTGGGCGCCAGCGCGAGGAAGAACGCGGGGATCCCGACGGCCAGCGTCGCGGCCAGGCTGAGGTGGCGCGGCAGGAGCGGGTACGCGATCGGCGTGAGGCCGACCGAGAGGATGAGGAACGCGGCGAAGGCCGACTTCGTGACGAAGAGCTTGGCGACCCGTTGCAGGTTGCGGAGGATCTTGCGGCCCTCCTCCACCATCGAGGGCACCGCCGAGAAGTCTCCCCGCACGAGCACGAGGTCGGCGACGCTCTTCGCGATCTGCGCGCCGCCGCCCTGGGCGACTGCGAGGCGCGCCGCCTTCAGCGCCGGCACGTCGTTGACACCGTCCCCCACCATCGCCACGTAGCGGCCCGAGCGCGTAAGCACCTCGACCACGCGCTTCTTTCCCTCGGGCGAGATCCGGCCGACGACGGAGGCGTCCCGGGCGAGCCGCTCGAGCTCGTCGTCGTCGGCGGGCAGCTCGCGTCCGTCGAGCGGTGGTCCGGACGGGATCCCGGCGTCGGCGGCGATCGCCGCCACCGTGTCGGGCGCGTCGCCCGAGATCACCTTCAGCTCGATCCCCTGCGCGCGGAAGAACGCCACCGTCTCGCGCGCGTCAGGACGCAGGCGCTCGGCGAGCACGATGAGCCCCAGCGGGTCGAGCGGCGCCGGCGGCGCCTGCGGGTCGGCCTCCGTCAATGCCGCCGTCGTCGTCCCGAAGGCGAGCACCCGCCGCCCGCTCCTCGCCTCCGACGCCGCCCGCTCCGCGAGAGCTCCGAGCGGAAAGTGCTCCGGCGAGCCGAGGACGTAGCCGGTGCCGTCGAGCCTGACGGCGCTCCACCCGCGGCGCGAGGCGAAGGGGACGTGGGCGGCCACCTGCTCGGGCTGGGCCGCGCGGGCCGCGGCGATCGCCTCGAGAGTCGTGTTGCGGCTCGGAGAGCTGGCCGCGAAGCGCGCCAGCTCCCTGGAGAGGTCCTCCGAGCCGTCGGAGCCCGCGGGTACGAGCTCGACGACTCGGAGCGAGCCCTCGGTCAACGTCCCCGTCTTGTCGAGGCAGACGACGTCGACGGCGGCGAGCGACTCGATCGCGTTCAGCTGCTGCACGAGGGCCCCCCGGCGGGCCATCCGGAGCGCCGCGACCGCGTACGTGAGGCTCGTGAGGAGGATGAGACCCTCGGGGACGAGGCTGACCACGGCGGCGACGGAGCGCGGCACCGCCTCGTCGACGTCGACGTCGAGCTCCCAGAGCGCGAAGCCGAGCACGAGGCCGAGCGGCACCATGACGCCGACGAGGATGAGGAGCAGCCGGTTGAGCGCGCGCTCGAGCGGCGAACGCGGGTGGCGAAAGGCGCGAGCCTCGCCCGCGATGCGCTCCGCGTAGCTCTCGGCGCCGACCGCCGTGACGACGTAGCTGCCGACACCCTCGACGGCGAAGGACCCGGAGCGCACCTCGTCTCCCGCTCCGCGCCCGACGGACTCCGACTCGCCGGTGAGAATCGACTCGTCGAGGCGCAGCCCGCTCGCCTCCTCGACCCGCCCGTCGGCGACGAGCTGGTCGCCCGCCTCGAGCAGTACGACGTCGTCCGGGACGACGTCCGCGACGCCGAGGCGGCGAGCACGGCCGTCCCTGACCACCCTCGCCGTCGGGGCGACGAGCGCGGCGAGGCGGTCGAGCGCCCGCTTCGCCCGCACCTCCTGGACGATGCCGATCCCCGCGTTGGCGACGAGGATCCCCAGGAAGAGCGCATCGCGCCAGTCGCCGAAGGCGAGCGTCAGCGCCCCGAAGACGGCCAGGATCGCGTTGAAGACCGTGAAGACGTTGGCTCGGACGATGCTCAGGTAGGAGCGGCTCGTCGCCGGCGTCTCGACCGGTCCGCGCTCGGCGAGGCGGCGGGCGGCCTGGTCCTCGCTCAGCCCCCGTCGCCCGGCCGCCGTCACGGGACGAGCAGGACGCTGCACGGCGCGTCGCGGGCCACGGCAAGCGAGACCGATCCGAGCACGAAGCGCCCCACGGCGCCGCGACCGTGGGTGCCGACCGCCAGCAGCTGGGCTCCTGCGGCAGCGGTCGCCTCGACGAGCTCGTGAGCGGCGTCCCCGACCGCGCTCACCGTCTCCGTCCGCGCGGGCTCGCCGAGCAGCCGGCGGGCCTCGTCGAGGAGCGCGCCCTGCTCCTGGGCGAAGAGCGGGTCGGGGAACCCGAAGCGGAGAGCCGGAGCGACGTTGACGACCGTGAGGCGGCCGTCGCCCGTCAGCTTCGCGGCGAGGACGAGCGCTCGCTTCGACGCGTCGGAGCCGTCGTAGCCGACGACGACGTCCACGCCTCAGCCGGCCCCTCCGTCCGCGCCGGCGGGGGCGCGCACGACGACGACCGGGCACGAGGCGTGCTGCACGCACTGCTGGCTCACGGAGCCGAGGAGGAGCCCCGCGAAGCCGCCGTGGCCGCGCGAGCCGACCACCAGCAGGTCGGCGTCTCGCGCCGCTTCGAGCAGCACGTGGGCAGGGTTCCCGCGAACGACCTCCTTGCGAACCTGGATGCCGGCGTCCGCGGCCTCGCGCTCGGCCGCGGCTACCGCCGCGTCGAGAACGTCGCGGGCGTGCGCTTCGGTCGCGGCCTCGACCTTTGCGTCCAGATCGTGCGGGAGCTCCGGCATCCCGACGAACCATGGCTCCGGGGCCGCCGCGTAGAGCGGGAGCCGCCACGCGTGGACGGCGTCGACGGCGCTCCGCCGCAGGCGCGCCTCCTCGAGCGTCCAGGCGAGGGCGGCGGCCGCGTCTGCCGACCCGTCGACTCCCACGACGATCCGGCTCATGGGCTCAAATCTACTCCCGTGCGGCGGGCGGGCATCCGGGCGAACGCGGAGGCGAGCTGCGGGTTGGCCCCGACCGGGTCCGCAATCCTGTGCGGGAAGCCTGCGATGGAGGTTGTCCGCGACGTCATCCTGCGCGACGGCAGCACGCTCCGCCTGCGTGCTCCACGGGCGGCGGACCGAGATGCGCTCCTGGCGTTCTTCGCCGGCCTCTCGCCCGAGAGCCTCCATGCGCGCTTCCACGGGCTGCCGGCAGTCGACGCTCACCTCGTCGAGCCGTTCCTGGCGCCCGACTGGGAGGAGCACGGCGACCTGATCGCGACTCTCGGAGCGGACGGTGGACGCGTCGTCGCGCACGCAGGCTGGGTGCGCCTCCGGGACGTGAGCCGCGCCGAGGTAGCGTTCGCGGTCGACGACGCGCACCAGGGGCGCGGCGTGGGCACCCGCCTGCTCGAGCAGCTCGCCGACACGGCGGCGTCCGCGGGCGTGGAGGAGTTCGTGGCGGAGGTGCTGCCGGAGAACCGCGCCATGCTCGGCGTCTTCCAGGCGGCCGGCTTCGAGGTGATGCGGACCCTGGCGGCGGGGGAGGTCGAGGTGCGGTTCCCGATCGCCGCCACGGAGACCTACCGCGCCGCCGTCGACCTCCGCGACCACGAGGCCGTCGTTGCATCGCTGCGCCCCTTCTTCTCGCCCTCCTCAGTCGCCGTTCTCGGCGCCTCCCCGCGGCCGGGCTCGATCGGCGGGACCGTGGTCGCCAACATCGTCGCCGCCGGCTTCGAGGGCGCTGTCTTTCCGGTCAACCGCTCGGGCGAGCCGGTCGCCGGGCTGGCCGGCTACCGGTCGCTCGGGGAGGTCGAGGAGGCCGTCGACCTCGTCGTCGTCTGCCTCCCGGCCGAGCACGTGCTGCCGGGCGTCGAGGCGGCGCTCGCGCACGGCGTCCGAGCGCTCTGCGTCATCTCGGCCGGGTTCGCCGAGATCGGGCCGGAAGGGCGCGAGCGGGAGGAGCGGCTGCTCGCGCTCGTCCGCACGGGGGGCGCGCGTCTGATCGGCCCCAACTGCCTCGGGATCGCGGTCACGGGCGCCCATCTGAACGCGACGTTCGCGCCGCATCCCTTCCCGCCCGGCCCGATCGGGTTCTCCTCGCAGAGCGGGGCGCTCGGCCTCGCCCTGCTCGAGGAGGCAGCCGGCCGCAGCCTCGGCTTCTCCGCCTTCGTCTCCATCGGGAACAAGGCGGACGTCTCTTCGAACGACCTGCTCGAGCACTGGGAGGACGACGCCGACACGGGCCTGGTGCTCCTCTACCTCGAGTCGTTCGGCAACCCGCGGAAGTTCGGCCGCATCTCCCGCCGGGTCGCACGACGAAAGCCGGTGCTCGCCGTGAAGAGCGGGACGACCGGTGCGGGCGCCCGCGCCGCCAGCTCGCACACGGCTGCGCTCGCGGGGTCGGAGAAAGCCGTCGACGCGCTCTTCCACCAGGCCGGCGTGATCAGAGCCGAGAGCCTGGAGGAGCTCATGGACACGGCCACGATGCTCGCCGGCTTCCCGCTCCCGAGCGGGTCACGCGTCGCGCTGCTCACGAACGCGGGCGGGCTCGGCATCCTCTGCGCCGACGCGTGCGAGGGCGCCGGCCTCGAGCTCGCCCGCCTGGCCGACGAGACGACGACGGCGCTCGCGGCGGGGCTCCCGCCCGCAGCGGGGCTCGGCAACCCGGTGGACGTGCTCGGCTCGGCCACCGCGGCGGCCTATGCGGCGGCGCTGCCGCCGCTCGTCGCCGACCCGGGGGTGGACGCCGTCATCGCGCTCTTCGTCCCGGCCGCCGCCACGCGAACCGAAGACGTGCTCGCCGAAGTCAGGGCGATCGACACCCGGGGGAAGCCGGTCGTCCCCGTCGTCGTCGCCGCGGAGCGCCCGCCCGGCACGTTCCCGTACCCCGAGTCGGCGGCGCGGGCGCTCGCACGGGCGGCCGAGCGCGCTGCGTGGCTCCGCCGACCGGCCGGCTCCTTCCCTCCGCGGCCGGACGCGGACGCGGCGGCCTCCGAGCGGGTGATCGCCTCCTCGCTCGGCGAGGCCGGCGACGGCTGGCTCCCGCCGCGCGAGACGCGCACGCTCCTCGAGGCCTACGGGATCCCCGTCGTTCCCGAGCGCGTAGTCGCGAGCCCGGAAGAGGCCGTTGCCGCGGCGCGAGGCCTCGGCCTTCCCGCCGTCGTCAAGACCGCCGAGGCCGGAGCGCACAAGACGGAGAAGGCCGGCATCGAGCTCGACCTGCGGACCGACGACGCCGTCCGCGCCGCCGCCGAGCGCATCGGACCGCCGCTGCTCGTCCAGCCGCTCGTCTCGGGCGGCGTCGAGCTGCTCGCCGGCGTCGTCCAGGATCCGCTCTTCGGGCCACTCGTCGCCTTCGGCCCGGGAGGCGTGCTCGCCGAGCTGATCGGCGAGGCCGGGTTCCGCATCGCGCCGCTGACCGACGCCGACGCGGAGGAGCTCGTGCTCGGCGGCAAGGCGGGCCTCCTGGTGCGCGGCTACCGCGGCCGTCCGCCCGCGGACGCCCAGGCCCTGGTGCAGCTCGTCCACCGGCTCGCGGCGCTTGCGGAGGACAATCCCGAGGTCGTCGAGCTCGATCTCAACCCCGTCGTCGGACTGCCGTCCGGGTGCCTCGCCCTCGACGCGCGCGTGCGGCTCCACCGCGCCGCGCCGCGCGCCGAGCGCAAGACGTGGTAGCGCCCGCCGCAGAGGCTGCGTAATTCGCCGCAGGGTCGATCGGCGGCGCTCCCGATGACGCCCGGCCGGACCTCGGCGAGCATGACGTTCGGAGAACGACGAAAGGAGCACGCCGTGCAACGCGTAGCCGTAGTCGCACAGCTCAAGCCCGGGGCCCGCGACGAGGCCGCCGAGCTCGTCAGCTCGGGGCCGCCGTTCGACCCTCGCGAGGTCGGCTTCGATCGTCACCACGTCTACCTGTCGGAGGATCAGGTCGTCTTCGTCTTCGAGGGAGGACGGCTCGACGAGCTCCTCAAGTCGGTCGTCACGAACGCGCGCGAGCTGGGCGCTCTGCGCCACTGGGAGCCGCTGCTCGAGGGGCTCCCGCGGGTAGCCCGGGAGGCGTACTCCTGGGAGCGAGGCGACGACTGGCCTGAGACCTGGGGCGAGTAGCCCGGCGAGGATCTCCTAGCCGGGGCGGCGCTCCCAGGCGAACGCCGAGGCGGCCACCCGCGGCCGACCGGCGAGGCAGTCCCGCCACGCGGCCGCGGCTTCGAGGACCTCGAGGCTCTCCGCGGGCAGGCGCAGCGTCGCCGTCTCGGCAGCGCCCTCGAAGACGAATACGGCCTCCTCGTCGGTGAGGTAGACGTGATGGCGGTCGAACTCGGTCTGCTCGAGCTCGAAGGGAGGACCGGAACGCAGGAGCTCCTCCACGCGGCCGCGCGTACCCGGACGCAGCGGAGCGACGACGACGAGGCGGCTCACGCGCTCCCCACCGGGAGGAGGGAGCCGAGCCGGTCGAAGAGCTCGGCGAGCGTCCCCGTGCCGCCCACCGCGGCGAGGCGCACGTGTGGGCGGCCGCCGCGGCGCTCGAGGACGAGGGTCGGCCGTCCGCCGAGACGCTCCGCCGGCCGCGCCGGACGGACGGAGGCGAGGTCGGCGTAGGGAAGGGTCAGGGTCGACAACCGTCCGCGGCCGCCCTCGAAGCGCACCGCGGAGTCGGCGATCGCGATCCGACCCGGCTGGGCGATCCCGTCCGGACCCCGCCAGACGACCGCGTAGGAGCGCCTAGGCGCCACTCGGCTCGCCCGCGTCCTTGACGACGAGCACCGGGCGGTCGGCCCGGCGGACGACGGCCGACGAGACGCTGCCGAGGAGAGCCCCCGAGACTGCGCCGAGTCCGCGGGAGCCGACCACGACGATGTCGACGCCGCGCGTGTGCGCGAGGTCGGCGATCGCCTCGGCGGCATCGCCCTCGACGACTTCGGTCTCGACGGCGACCCCGGCCTTCTCGGCCTGCGCGCGGGCGGCGGCGAACGCAGCATCGGCCGCGGCCAGCTGCTCGCTCAGCTTGCGCTGGTAGAAGGGCTCGCCGAGGACGCCGATCGGCTCGCGCACGTAGACGACGGTCGCCGTGCCGCCGCCGTCGCGAGCGAGCTCGAGGCCCGCGCCGACCGCGGCTGCCGCACCGGCGGAGCCGTCTGTGGCGATGAGAACGGACTTCATGCCGACACTCTGCCCGCACGCCGCCGACGGCCGCATCCGGGGCTCTGCCCGGTCCGTGTGCGGATTTCCCGCACTTCGGTTCAGCGCGGCGTCGGATGCCGGGCCCGCGCGGGGCGAGCACACTCGTCTCCATGACGCAGACGGGGTCCTCGAGAGTGGTCGTTGCGGGAGGCGGCGTCGCCGCGCTCGAGACGGCCGTCGCGCTCCGCCGGCTCGCCGGCGAGCTCGTGGACGTCGAGATTCTCGCCCCGAGCCGCGAGTTCGTATACCGGCCGCTCGCCGTCGCCGAGCCGTTCGCACGCGGGGAGGTGCAGCGATTCGACCTCGAGCGCCTCGCGGCGGGATGCGGTGCGCGCCACCGCCTCGGATCCCTCCGGTCGGTGGACGCCGAGAAGCGCGAGATCCGCACGAACCGCGACGTTCCGATCCGCTACGACGCGCTCGTGCTCGCCCTCGGCGCCGCCCCTCGCGTCGCGGTCCCGGGCGCCCTCACGTTTCGCGGCCCCGAGGACGTGCACGCGTACGAGACGCTGCTCGCGGAGGCGGAGAGCGGCCGCGTCAGCGCGCTCGCCTTCGCCGTCCCCGGCGGCGTAACGTGGGCGCTGCCCCTCTACGAGCTCGCCCTCATGACCGCCGCGCGGCTCCAGGAGACGTCGAGCGCTCTCACTCTCGTGACCCCCGAGGAGACCCCGCTCGCCGTCTTCGGCAACGAGGCGAGCGCCAAGGTCGCGGAGCTCCTGGCCCGGAAGGGCGTCGCGGTCCGGCTCCGAACGTACCCCGACGCGTTCGAGCAGAACGCCCTCACCGTCGTGCCCGGCGCCCCGGTCCCGGCCGACCGCGCCGTCGCCCTACCCAGGCTGGCCGGCGAGTTCGTCTCCGGCGTGCCGCAGGACGGCGACGGCTTCGTGCGCGTCGACGAGCACGGCCGCGTCATCGGCCTCGACGGCGTCTACGCCGCCGGCGACATCACGAGCTTCGGCGTCAAGCAGGGCGGACTCGCGGCCCAGCAGGCCGATGCCGTCGCCGAGGCGATCGCAGCCGAGGCCGGCGCCGAGATCGACCCGACGCCGTTCAGGCCCGTGCTCCGCGGGCTCGTGCTCACCGACGGAGGGCCGACCTACCTGCGCGCCGAGATCGGCGGGGGACGCGGCGGCACGTCGGAGGCGGCCGAGGAGCCGCTCTGGTGGCCGGCCGGCAAGATCGCCGCGCGCTACCTCGGCCCGTACCTGGCCGAGCACGCGGGGCTGGGCTACTCCGCGAGCAACCCTGCGCCGAGGGCGTAGCGCACGAGCTCGGCCCGGCTCGTCAGGCGGAGCTTCTGCATGATGTGCGCCCGGTGCGTCTCGGCGGTGCGCACCGAGATGTAGAGCATCTTCGCGATCTCCTGGTTCGTGTGTCCGAGGGCCAGGAGGCGGAGTACCTCGCGCTCGCGCTCCGAGAGCGGATCCTCCTCGGCGGCCCGCGCGGCCTGGGCGTCGGCGGCGGCGAGCCGGGCGCCGAGCGCCGGATGGACGTAGCGCTCGCCCGCCGAGACGTGGCGCACGGCGTCGATCACCTCGGCGTCGGCCGCCTCCTTGAGCACGTACCCGGCGGCTCCGACGCCGAAGGCTTCACGGACGTAGCTCGGGTCGTCCTGCATCGAGAGGACGAGGATCTTCGCCTCCGGAGCCTCCTTGAGCAGGTCGGGAATCGCCTCGATGCCGCTCTTCCCGGGCATGGTGACGTCGAGCAGGACGATGTCCGGCTTCGTCGACCGGGTCTCGAACACCGCCTCGCGAGCGTCGCCGGCCTCGCCGACGACCTCGACGTCCACCTCCGCCTCGAGCAGCAGCCTGAGGCCCGAGCGGACGACCGCGTGGTCGTCGACGATGAGGACGCGGACGCTCACCCGAGCGGCACCTCGGCGACGAGTGTCGTGCCCGCACCGCGGCGCGACTCGACGAGGAGGGTCCCGTCGACGAGCGAGAGGCGCTCCCGCATGCCGAGCAGCCCCAGCCCCTCCTCGCGCACCTGATCGGGCTCGAAGCCGCGCCCGTCGTCCTCGATCACGGCCGTCACCCTACCGTCGCGGCTCTGCAGGACGACCGAGACGCGCTCGGCGCGCGCATGCTTGACGACGTTCGTGAGCGCCTCCTGGACGATCCGGTACAGCACGGTCTCCAGGTCGCTCGGAAGCCGGCGGGGCAGCCGGGACTCGAGGTCGACGGCGATCCCGGTCTGCTCCGCGAAGCTCCCGGTGAGACGCTGCAGGGCCGCCTCGAGGCCGAAGTCGTCGAGCGCCTTGGGGCGCAGCTCGACGGCGAGGCGGCGCACGTCCTCGAGCGTCGCGACGACCAGCTCCCTCAGCTCCGCGACTGCGCTGCGAACCTCCTCCTCGCCTCTAGCAGTCTCCAGCGACTTGAGGCCGAGGATGATGGAGGTGAGGGCCTGGCCGGTCTCGTCGTGGAGCTCACGCGCGAGCCGCCGCCGCTCGAGCTCCTGTCCCTCGACGACGCGGCGGAGCGCGTCGCGGGCGACTCTGGTCGAGAGATCGAGCGCCACGGCGGCGCGGTAGGCGAAGATCTCTGCGAGGCGGAGGTCGTCGTCGCTGAAGCGGGGGTCGCCGGCCTGCTTGTCGATCACGGAGAGGACGCCGAGCGTCCGCCCGCCCGTCAGGAGCGGAACGAAGAGCACCGCCCGGAGTCCGAGCCGCCTGGCGACCTCGTGGTCCATCTCGGGGTCGTCGAGCGCCGAGTCGACGCGCGAGCTCCGTCCCTCCCTGAAGACGAGACCGGCTTTCGAGTCGGCGACGCCGACCCGGAGCCCGATGACGTCGTGCGCCTCGGCGCCGGAGACCGCCCTCGCTTCGAGCCCGCCGTCCGCGGGTAGCCAGACGACGACGAGGCGGGCGCGGACGAGCTCCCGGAGACGGCTCGCGATGAGGTCGAGCAGCCTCGGGAGGTCGACCTCCTCGGCGAGCGCGTTACCGACCTCGAGCAGCGCCTGGAGCTGCTGCGACCAACGGTTGGTGGACTCGTAGAGGCGGGCGTTCTCGATAGCCACGGCCGCCTGGGAGGCGAGCATGGCCACGAGCTCCTCGTCCTCGTCCGTGAAGTCCACGCCGCCCTCCTTCTCCGTGAGGTAGAGGTTCCCGTAGGCGGTCCCGCGGAGCAGGACGGGGACTCCCAGGAACGTGCCCATGGGCGGATGGTTGGGAGGAAAGCCGACCGAGCGCGGGTCGTCGGCGATGTGGTGGAGGCGCAGCGGAGTCGCCTCGCTGATGAGGACCCCGAGGATGCCGCGGCCCCGCGGAAGGTCGCCGATCGCAGCGCGCGTCTCCTCGTCGATACCCGTCGTGACGAAGCGCTCGAGCTCCCTCCCGGCCGGGTCGATGACGCCGAGCGCGGCGTACCGGGCGCCGGTGAGCTGCGCGGCCGCCTCGACGAGACGCTGGAGAAGGGAGTCGAGGGACAGCTCCGAGCTGAGCGCGATCCCCGTCTCGACGAGCTCTCGCAAGCGGGGGCGGCCGTCCGCCATGCGCCGAGTCTAATGCGGTGAATCACGGTCCTCGAAGCAGCGCTTTCCCGGATGGGGCCTGGGGCGGGCGGCCTTAGGGTGCAGGTAGCCGAAAGGAGGAAGTCAATGAAGTCCATCGTCATCGCCACGGACGGCTCCCCCTCTGCAGGTGAGGCCGTCGAGGTGGGCCTCGAGCTCGCCAAGGAGCAGGGCGCGGACGTCACCTTCGTCCACGTCACGCCCGCCGAGTACATAGCCACGCGGATCGGGCCCGCCCCGGGGGTCCCGCATCGCGAGGAGATCGACGAGACGGAGACGGCGCTCGAGGAGGCGGCTGCCGCAGCCGAGGAGGCCGGCGTCACATACGCGCTCGAGCGCATCTCCGGCGAGACGGTCGACACGATCGTCCAGCTCGCCGAGGCGAAGGACGCCGATCTCGTCGTCGTCGGCTCCCGCGGCCGCGGCGCGGTCGCCTCGGCCCTGCTCGGCAGCGTCTCCCACGGCGTCATGACCCACGCCCGCAGGCCCGTGCTCGTCGTGCGCGGCTCCGGCGTCCCGGCCGGGGCGGCCGGGTAGCCCGTCCTCGAGCGTCCCACACTTGCCCGTCGCCGCCTGCGGGTGTATCTATGGCCCGGAGGCGACGGCGTGCCCGGATCGAAGCGGCTGCTGACCGTGACCGCCACGGCGGCCGGTCTCTGCACGGGCGCCGTTGCGACGCCTGCGGACGGCACTACGATC
>JAICGP010000002.1 GCA_025923055.1 Thermoleophilia bacterium | reverse complement strand
GCCTCGTCCGTGAACGTCGAGGGTGGCGGAGGGGACTCGAACCCCCGACCACCGGGACCACAACCCGGGGCTCTACCAGCTGAGCTACCGCCACCGCGCCCGTAGACGAGTGTAGCGGGAGGCGGTGCTACGTTGCGTGCGCGCGCCTGTAGCTCAGTGGACAGAGCGGCGGACTTCTAATCCGCGGGTCGGAGGTTCGAATCCTCCCAGGCGCATCCTCGGGACCGCGGCTTGACCGGCCCTGGCGAGCGTGATATGCCCGCCTCAGCAGCGCGAGCGACGGGAAGCGCGATGTCCGATCCATCAGGCCTTTCGCAGCTGCGGCCCCTCTATCCCACGTCGGCTCACCCTGCTCAATGCCCCAACCCCTTGAAGGGAGGCACGAGTCGTGAGCACCCACACGGGTAACGGCTCCGCCGTACTGCCTGCGGAGCCGCCCTACGTCCCGGAGGCGACGCTGCCGCCGCTTCCGGACACAATCGAGACGGAGGCGATGGTCACGGCCGGCGAAGACTCGGTCGAGCTCGAGGTCGAGCTCGAGGACCGCCCGATCCCGCTTCCGCGGCCGTTCCCGTTCCCGGTCCGGCGGAAGTCGCTACGCGGCGGCTGCTACCTGATGCGGTACACGCCCATTCAACGCGCCGGAGCTCTGCAGTCGCTGCACTACGACGGCACGCTGCGCGTGGAGCGGCTCTCGCCGACGAACGTCACCGCGAGCGGCGATCTGTACGTCCACCAGCCGCTCAAGATCTGGCCGGGCAGCTTCCTCCTGGGCCCACCCGGGGCGATCAAGCCGGCGGAACCGAATCCCGCGCTCGGGATCCCGATCTTCGCCCGCAAGAACTACCGCTACTACATGCGCGTGACGCAGATCCTGGAAGGATCGACGTTCCTGAACAGCTTCGTGCTCGGCTTCGAGCTGCACCGGTTCAACCACACGACGAAGGCATGGACGGTCGAGGGGCCGTACACGGCGAGGATGGTGTGGTCGGCGCCACCCCCGGGCTACCCCTCGTTCGGCAACTACCTGCACGGCGAGGTGAAGCCCGCCGCGGGCCCGGCAGCCGGCCGGCTGACGATCGGGTGGATCTCGAAGTACGTGCGCAAGGCGACGCTCGAGATCGACCGCGTCAACGCCTCAGAGGCGCCGCTCGACAACGGCGCCGGAATCGACTGGCGCGACGTCTACAAGGCGATCGGGTGGGACGTCACCATCGACGAGAGCGACGCGGACGTGGCCGAGCCGAGCGGGGAGTTCTGGTCGGACGCGGAAATGCACGCGGCGATGCTCGCACGGCGCGACAGCGCCGACCTCGACCGCGAATGGCGCTACCACCTCATCTGCGTCCGCCGGCTCGACTCGACCGAGCGCGGGATCATGTACGACGCCTACGGCGGCGACTCCAACAACATTCCGCGCGAGGGCGCCGGGCTCTCGTCGCACTGGACGATCCCCGACACGGACATGTGGGGGAAAGTGCGCGGACAGCGCTTCGGCCTTGCGCGTGCGCCCTATTTCCGCACGGGCGTGCACGAGATCGGACACGCGATGGGCCTGTACCACAACGCGGTCGACAACGGGTTCATGCACACGACGCCGGACATCGCCGCGGGCGCGGCGCCGCCGGTGCAGTTCCCGGACAACATCCTGTGGGCCTTCTCTCCGGACGACCTGAAGCGCCTCCGCCACCTCCCCGACATCTGGGTACGGCCGGGCGGGATCTCGTTCGGCGCCGCCTACGGCACCGCGCCGATCAGCCCGACCGACTCGGTCGAGGAAGCAGAGGGCCTGACCCTGACCGTAACCCCGCTGCTCGAGGCAGTGCCGATCGGTGCGCCGGTCCGCGTGGACTTCACGATCACGAACGACACCGCGCAGGCGCTACCGATCCCGGCCAGCCTGAGCATGAAGGCCGGAGCGGTGCGCGGCCGCGTCGTCGACCCGTCAGGCGTCGTCAGGACGTTCTGGCCCCTCGTTCGCTGCATCGAGCAGGAGGAGATCGGCGAGCTCGGGCCAGGCGAGAGCGTGACGGACTCCGTCACGATCCTGCGCGGCGCCGAGGGCGCGCTCTTCGCCGCGCCCGGCGCGTACCGCGTCTTCGTCGACCTCGAGTGGTCGCTCGGGGAGGCGACGATCCGGCTCTCGGGCGACGCGCCCGTCATGGTCACGTCGGCGGTCGACGAAGGCCACGCGACGGCGGCCCTGCGCGTCCTGACGTCGCCTGACGCGCTCCTGACCTTGGTCCTCGGTGGCGACCACCTCGAGGACGGGATCGAGGCGATCGACGCCGCGCTGAAGAACGACGTGCTCGCCCCCCACTACGCGTACATCGAGGCGAAGCGGATCGGCAAGCGGTTCGGCGACCGGAAAGCGGACGTCAAGCGTGCCGCCGAGCTTCTCAGCGAGGACACCGTCATGAGCTCCCGCGAGGCACGCAAGGCGGTCGATCTCCTCGAGACCAACAAGACGGTCGCCCGCACCGGCCGCAACAAGGATCTCATCGGCGTGCTCACCGACCGGGCCAAGGGCGACAGGACGAGGACGGGTCGGCGCAAGGCGGCGAAGGCCCGCTGATGGACGTGTCCGGCCGCTGGCGCAAGGTCTCGCGCTCGGAGTGCAGCGCGCCGTATCCGGAGCTGCTCGAGCTCGAGCCCGGCGGCCGGTACACCGGCTGGAACGAGACTCCGTCGGCCTTCCACCCGCTCTGGGACCGGGGCGGGTGGGAGCCGGCGGAGCCCGGCAGGCTGCGGATCTCCCTCGCGAACGACGCCGTGCGCGACTACGGAGTGGAGTCGGCCGGCGACGCCCTCGTGTTCGACGACGGCGAGGGCTGTCGGATCGAGTACACGCGGGCCTGAGGCCGGCGGCACGAACCGGCTCTCGGACGAGGAGCGGTCGGCGCCCGCCAGGAGCGCCCCGAATACGAGCGGGCGAAGCTGCGAGAGCGAAAGACCGTTCACGTCGGCGAGAGGCTGGAGCCGACGGGAAGCCTCGTCAGGGCTCCTGCGCCGGGTGCTCGGGCAGGATCACGTCCGTCCCGGGCGGCACGAGCGCTTCCCGCCGCCAGACGAGCAGCTCGCGGAAGAGGGCCTGGATGATCCCGGCCGTCGGGATCGCCGCGAGCGCGCCGAGGATGCCGACGAGCTCCGCCCCGATCAGGACCGCGACCAGCACGGTGAGCGGCGAGAGCTGGACGGTGCGGCCGTAGATCACGGGCTGGAGGATGTGGTTCTCGAGCTGCTGGTAGACGATGAAGAAGCCGATGAGGATGACGCCACGGGCCCAGCCGAGCTCGATGAAGCCGACGGTGGAGACGATCACCGCGGCCAGCGTCGCACCGGCGAGCGGCACGAGGTCGAGCACGGCGACGAGCACTGCGAGAGCGACCGCGTAGTCGCTTCCCAGCAGGAACAGGACCCCCGCCGACACGAGACCGGCGATGAGGCTGATGAGAAGGTTGCCCGTCACGTAGCCGCCGACCGTGCGGTAGATGTCGCGCGACACCCGCTCCCAGCGAGGCCGGACGTTCTCCGGGAGGAACTCCGCGAACCGCCTCACCATCCGCGGCCCCTCGAGGAGCATGAAGAAGGTGAGGAAGGCGATCGCGACCACGCCGACCACGAACGAGATGACGCCGCGCGCGAGCGCCAGCCCGGCGGTCGTCAGGCCGAGGACGCCGCCGGCTCCCTGGTCCTCGATCGCCTCACGCACGCGGTCGACGAGCTGGTAGTCCTCCTGGAGGAAGCCGAGCGAGCCGCGGCCGGCGATCAGGTCGTCGATCAGGTCGGGCACGGCCTCGATGAAATTCGTGATCTGCGTCACGAGCGGCGGGATGAGCAACGTCCCGAGCGCTCCGAAGGCGATCAGGGCGATGAAGAAGACGATGAACGACGCCATGCCCCGCCTGAGGCCCTGCTTCTCGAAGAACTCGACCGCCGGGTTGAGCGCGAGCGCGAGGAAGAGCGAGATAAGGATCCACGTGACGACGTGCCACGCGAGGTAGAGGAACGTGAGGGCCGCCGCCGCGGCGAGGATGATCCCGAGGACGATCAGGATCGCGCGCGGGCGGAAGTAGACGAGGCGCTCCTCCACGCGGCTAGCGTGACCGAGGCGGCGGACGGAGACGGAGGCGCCTCTCGTCAGCAGGAAAGCGCTTCGACGCCCGTCACGGCGCAGCGGCGTCAGGCGGTGTCTTCGCTTCCTGCGTGAGGAAAGCGGGCGAAGGGAATCGAACCCTCACCACCAGCTTGGAAGGCTGGGGCTCTACCATTGAGCTACGCCCGCGGGCTTTCCGCCCAACGATAGCCGGTTCCCCGAAGGGGGGATGCACGGCGGGCCTCCCGGCGCGCATGATCCGGGTGAAGCACTGCAACAGGCGCCTGCGGTCACGCCTACGGGAACAAGGGGACTCGCGTGACCCTCGAACGGATCAACGAGATCGAATCGAGAACGGCCGTCGTCGGCTACAGCGTCTTCATGGCGCTCTGGATCGTGGCCTTCGCACGGACCGAGCACGCGCTGCCGGCCGTGGTGGTGTTCGTGCTGCTCGTCCTGCCGGCCGTCGTCCATTTCGGCCTCGGCTACGTGGTGGCGGACTGGCGGGCGCTTTACCTGGCCGCGGTCCCGGTCGTCGTGGCGGCGGTCGCGGGCGGGCTGCCCTCCGCGCTCTGGGCGGCCGTCGTGCTGCTGACCGCCTTCCCCGGCGCGCCTCTGATCGCCGCCGGCGTGTACGTGCGCACGTGGCTCGAGCGGCGTGACCCGGCCTACGTCGATCCCTGGATGATCTAGGAGGGTTGCGGCCTATGCTGGCCGCATGGCGCCGTCGCCGGGGAGCTGGCAGGCGGCCTGGGTCGAGCTCGCGGCCGTGGCCGTCCTCGTGGCCGCCTACGTCCTCGCGGCGCGGCGGCACCCACCCTCGCGCGGACGGCTCGCGTGCTTCGCCGGAGCCGTCCTGCTCCTCTTCGCCGTCTCGGTTACCCCGCTCGCCACGCTCGCCCTCCACTACCACCTCTGGGCGCACCTCGTCCAGAACGTCGCCCTCGCCGAGTGGGTCCCGCTCCTCCTCGTGGCCGCCGTGCCGCCTGGGCTCGCGGCCGAGCTCACCCGGCCGGGGCTCGTCCGCTTTCTGACCCGCCCGGCGGTCGCGCTGCCGCTCTGGCTCGCCGCCTACGCGGCCTGGCACGTCCCGGCGGCCTACGACGCCGCGCTCGAGAACCACGCGCTCCTGCACCTCGAGCACCTGACGTACGTGCTCACGGGCGTGCTGCTCTGGTGGTCGCTGCTCCAGGACCGGCCGTGGGGCCTGACGGCGGGCGCGAAGGCCGCGTACGTCTTCGCCGCCTTCGTCTTCGCGAGCCCGCTCGGGCTCCTGCTGGCGCTCCTGCCGAGGGCGCTCTACGACTTCTACGTCGAGGCGCCGCGCCTCTGGGGCCTCGGCGCGCTCGCCGACCAGCAGCTCGCGGGCATCGCCATGGCGGTGAGCGAGGGCATTGTCTTCTTCGCGGCGTTCGCCGTCTTCTTCGTCCGCTTCCTGGCGGAGGAGGAGGCGGGGCTCGGCCGCCAGCCGCACAGCTGAAACGTAGACTCGCCCTGTGAGCGCCGCCTTCACCGCACGTGGGCTGGTGAAGCGCTACGGAGCGGTGACGGCCCTCGACGGCGTCGACCTCGACGTCGAGGAGGGCGAGCTCGTCGGGCTGCTCGGCCCGAACGGCGCCGGCAAGTCGACGCTCGTCAAGATCGGCTGCGGGCTCGTCCGCGCGACCGCCGGCGAGGCCGCCGTCTGCGGATCGCGGGCCGGCTCGGCGCAGGCGCGCGCGGCGATGGGCTACCTCGCCGAGCTGTTCCGCTTCCCCGGCTGGTCCTCGGCCGACGAGGTGCTCCTCCTCCACCAGCGCCTCGCCCGCTCGAGCGGCGGCCCGGGTGAGCGCGGCGAGCTGCTCGAGCTCGTGGGCCTCGCCGACGCGCACGCCCGCCGCGTCGAGGACATGTCGAAGGGGATGCAGCAACGGCTGGGCATCGCCCAGGCCCTCGTCGGCAGCCCCCGCTTCCTCTTCCTCGACGAGCCGACGAGCGCCCTCGACCCGGGCGGCCGCCGCACGGTCCGCCGCCTGCTCGAGGAGCTCCGGAGCCGGGGGATCGCGGTCCTCCTCAACTCGCACCTGCTGAGCGAGATCGAGCTCGTCTGCGACCGCGTCGCCATCCTCTCGCGAGGCCGGATCGTCGCCGAAGGCCGCCCCTCCGAGCTCGCCCGCCCGCGCGGCGTCGAGGTCGACGTGGACGGCGGCACCCGCGTCTTCACGGGCGCCGGACGGGCCGACGCGCCCCGCCTCGTCGCGGACCTGGTCGCGGCGGGCGAGCACGTCTACGGCGTCCGCGTGCTCGAGTCCACGCTCGAGGAGATCTACCTCGAGGCGGTTGGGGAGGACGCGGGCTGAGAGCGGTCCCCGTCGTCGTCGGCTACGCGCTCCGCGAGAGCCTGCGCCGCCGGGTCTTCGTCGTCGTGCTCGTCCTGACGGCGGCGTTCGTCGGCCTCTACTGGCTGGGGGCGAACCAGGCCTTCGACACGGTCGACGAGGCGCAGCCGCCCCGCGAGGCGATCCTCGCGGGCATCGACACGCGCACGCTGACGGGGGCGACGCTCTTCGGGCTCTCGATGTTCGGCACGCTCTTTCTCGGGGCCGTGCTGGCGGCGTTCCTGACGCTCGGCGTCGTGCGGGGCGACGCCGAGCGCGGGCTGCTGCAGCCGCTCGTCGTCCGGCCGGTCGGCCGCGGCGTGCTCCTCCTCGGGCGCTTCGCCGCCGCCGCCGCGGTGTGTGCCGTCTACGTCCTCGCCGTCTTCGGCGCCAACCTCTGGATCACGTGGTCCGCGGGCGGGTGGCGGCCCGACCGGATCGCCGAGCCCGCGCTCCAGCTCGCCGGCGCCGTCTGCGTGATCGCCGCGCTCTCGCTCCTCGGCTCCGTCTTCCTCTCCTCGACAGCGAACGGCATCGCGGTCTTCATGGTCTTCGGCGCCGGCCTCGTCGCCGGGCTGCTCGGGCAGATCGGCGAGGTGCTCGACTCCGACACGCTGACGCGGGTCGCTGAGATCTCCTCCTGGGTGCTTCCCTTCGAGGCGCTCTACCAGGACGGGCTCGTAGCGATCACCGCCGACACGACCGGCTTCACGGAATTCGCCCTCCAGCTCGGGCCGTTCGGCGGCGCCCAGGCGGCCGGGCCCTTCCTGTGGCCGTGGACGCTCGCCTACCTCGCGCTCGTCGGCGGCGGCGCGTACGCGGCCTTCGCGCGGAAGGACCTGTGACGGCTGCCGCGAACGACGGCGCATGAAGAGCTCCGAGGACACGAACCGCGCCCAGCGCGCGCTGCTCGCCGCGCTCGCCCGCAACCGGGGCGAGCTGGACGCGGCGACGCTCGAGCGGCTGCTCCGGCTCGTCGGCGCGCTCCAGCCCGCGCGCTGAAGCCGTTTGGCGATCGGCCGGCCGCGAAAAGAGGATCCGTGGGATGGGCGGCACCTCTCTCCTCGGCGTCTACCTCCGGGATCACCTGGCGGGCTCGGTCGCGGCGCTCGAGCTGATCGCGCGCGCCCGGCGCGAGAACAGCGGCAACCAGCTCGGCACCTTCCTCGCCGACCTGCACGGCGACGTGGCCGAGGACCAGCGGATGCTGCTCCGAGCCATGGACGCGCTCGGCGTGGAGCCGTCCCGCGTGAAGAACCGGCTCGCCTGGGCGGCCGAGAAGGCCGGCCGGCTGAAGCTGAACGGCAGCCTCCTCCGCTACTCGCCGCTTTCGCGCCTCGTCGAGCTCGATACGCTCGTCGCCGGTGTCACGGGCAAGCGAATGCTCTGGACGGCACTCGCCGAGCTGGCCGACCCACGGCTCGCCGACTTCGACCTCCCCGCGCTCGTCAGGCGCGCCGAGGACCAGATCGCCGCGCTCGAGGCGTGGCGCCGGCGCGCGGCGACGGCCCTGCGCGAGCCCGGCTAGCGGGCGCCGGCGAGGACTGTCTTCTCGATCTTGGCGTCGAGCACGACCTCGCCCTCCGCGATGCGGACGAGCGCGCGGGCGAACTCGTTCATGTCGGCGACCCGGTCCTTGAGCAGGTAGCCGACGCGCTGCTCACCAGTCGCGAGCAACTCACGCGCGTACGCGGGCTCGAGCGTCTGGGAGAGGAGGAGGACGCCGATCTCCGGGAAGAGCCGCCGGATCGTCTTCGCGGCACGGAGGCCCTCGTCGCTCCCCGTGGGAGGCATGCGGATGTCGACCACGGCGACGTCCGGCCGGGTGGCCCCGACCTGCTCGAGCAGCTCGTCCCCCGTCCCGGCCTGGGCGACGACGTGCATGTCCGCCTCCTCGAGCAGCCGAGCGATGCCTTCGCGGACGAGCACGGAGTCGTCGGCGAGGACGACGCGGAGCCGCAGGTCGTCGATGCGGCGGGCACGCCGCAAGGGCGGGAACTCGGACGGCAGGCCCTCGGCGACGAGCTGGAAGAGCTGCTCCGGCTCGGGAAGCCCGGCGAGCTCGTAGACGCCGAGATCGCGGACCTCCGCGTCGGCGAGGGTCGCCGTCCTCCTCGAGAGGAGCACCTGGCCGCCGTGGCCGGCCGCGCTGATCCGGGCGGCGCGATGCACCTCGAGGCCGACGAGCCCGTCGCCCGCGTCGAGAGCCGTGCCCGTGTGCACGCCCATGCGGACGTGGACGGACGCACCGGCCGGCCAGGCGACGTCCCGGAGCGCCCTCTGGGCCTCGCGGGCTGCGTCGACGCCGGCGCGCGCCTCGGTGAAGACGGCGAAGAACTCGTCGGCCCGGCACTCGACCTCGCGGCCTCCGTGCTCGGCGACCGCCGAGCGCAGGAGGGCGCGCGAGGCGGCGAGGACGTCGCAGTACTCCGAGCCGAGGCTCCGGACGAGGCCCGTGGAGCGCTCGATGTCGGTGAAGAAGAACGTCAGCTCGTGCTCAGGAGGGGTAGCCATGCGGGAAGCATGGACGATCAGGCGGCCGGCTTCCAGGCAGGAAGCACCACCGTCCGGGGTGGGGCTACCCGCACCTCCGGTGAGTCGGGTGAGGGCCTGGGCGCCGGAGCGCGGAGTCGCCGCAAAGCTCCGCGCCCCGGCGCCCGGCCCTCAGATCGCCAGCGGGAGGTGCTCCGGCTGGCCCGCGACCTCCGCACCCGAGGCTCGCAGGTAGACGAGCCTGCGGAGGGGGTCGACCCGCTCGACGAGCGCCGCCGTGACGACGGGCAGTCGCGAGCGGAGCCCCTGCTGGATCCGGACGACGATGTAGTCCGGCTCGTCGACGTCGGGGGGGAAGAGCGGGGTCTCGACCGTGCCCACGGGCCCGTCGTTCGCCACGGCCAGGTACCCGTGACACCGTCCTAGCGCGTCGAGTCTGTCAGGCACGTGCGCTCCGGACGTCTGCGGGCATGGGACGGTTCGTCGGACGCGCGGAGGAGGTTCGCGTCCGGCTCGTGGCCGGGCCGACCGTCTCTTCGAGCTGGTCTCCGGCCGCCCACCCGACCTGCCGGGCGCGGCGGGGACCGCGAGCCGTCCGGTCGGCGCGGGCACGGTCGAGGCTTGCGGTCACGATCGACCAGACGAGGCCGACCGCGACGACGACCCACGGAAGCGTCGAGGCGAGTATCAGCAGTGTCTCTCGTGTCTCTTGACCCACGGTGGTGTCCCTCCTTGCCGCGAAAGGAAGTGGTACCCGGCCCGCGTGAGCGTGCCCCCGTGGCGTGTGAGCGCGCGCTTCGCAGCGCGTGAAGATTCCTTCACACGGCGACGAGCTTGTAGCCGACCTCGCGCACCGTAACGATGCGCTCCGGCCTCGCGGGGTCGCGCTCGACCTTGCGCCGGAGGTTCGAGACGTGCACGTCGCAGGCCCGCTCGTCACCGACGTACGGGCTCTCCCAGAGGTGCTCCATGATCTGGCGGCGGGTGAAGACGCGCTGGGGCTCGGCGGCGAGCAGAGCGAGGATCCGGAACTCCGAGGGGGTCAGCTCCACCGCTCGGCCGTCGACCTCGACGCGGTGGCGGGCGAAGTCGAGCCGGATGCCGCCCGCCGAGAGGAGGCCCTGCGAGCCGGCGCGACGGTCGAGCTCCCGCCGGCGCAGGATGGCGCGCACCCTGGAGACGAGCTCGGCGACGGAGTAGGGCTTGGTGACGTAGTCGTCCGCTCCGAGCTCGAGCCCGAGCACGCGGTCGACCTCCGCGTCGCGGGCCGTCAGCATCACGATGGGGACACCGCTCCGCTCCCGCAGGCGGCGGCACACCTCCATCCCCGACAGACCGGGCAGCATCACGTCGAGGACGACGAGGTCGAACGGCTCCGCGAGCGCCCGGGCCAGGGCCGCGTCTCCGTCCTCGACGACCGCTACCTCCCACCCCTCGCCGCGCAGGGCGTACTCGAGCGGGCCCACGATGTCGGGCTCGTCGTCCGCGACGAGGATGCGGGCGCTCACGCGACCTCACGCTCGGTCGAGCGAAGCACGACCCGCACGGTCGTGCCGACGCCCTCGACGGAGTGGAGGTCGACCGTCCCGCCGAGGGCCCGGACCGCCTGGCGCACGATCGCCAGGCCGAGCCCGAACCCGTCGCCCTCCGAGCCGGAGCCGCGGTAGAAGCGCTCGAACGCGCGCTGCTGCTCGGCGGGAGCCATCCCGGGGCCCGTGTCGCGGACCTCGACGGCGGCGAAGCCCCCCGGCGCCGGCGCCGCTGCGAGCTCGATCGACCCGTGCTCCGTGTGCTTCGCGGCATTCGCGGCGAGGTTGGCGAGGGCCTGCTGGAGCAGGTCCCGGTCGGCGATCACCTCGAGGCTTGCGTCGGCGTCGACCCGGAGCTCGACGCCTGGCGCCACGTCGAGCGAGGCGGCGATCTCCTCCAGGAGCGGCCGCACCTCGATGCGCTCGGGCGAGGTCGCGCCCGGCCGCGTCTGGGCGCGAGCCAGCGTGAGCATCGTCTGCGCGAGCCGCCCCAGACGGGCGGACTGGCGCTCGATCGCGCCCAGGAAGCGGTCGCGCGCCTCCGGCTCCTCCTTCGCGCCGCTCTGGAGGACCTCGACCGCGCTCGTGATCGCCGCGAGCGGCGTGCGCAGCTCGTGGGCCGCGTTGGCAACGAACTCGCGCTCGGCCCGCTCGCGGCGCTCGCGCTCGCTGACGTCGGCGAGCACGAGGATGGCCGTCTGCGAACCGGCGCCCGCGGGAACGCCGACGACGGCGAGCGTCACGTCGTCGCCGACGGACACCCGCGCCTCCACCACCGTTGCGTCCTCGCGGAAGAGGCTCGCGGCCAGGGCCCGCAGCGAGAACCCGGGCCAGGGCTCGGGCAGCGGCGGGCGGCCGTCCAGCGGCTGCAGCCCGAGGAAGCGGGCGGCGGTCGGGTTGGCGTAGTCGACGGAGAGCTCCCGGTCGACGGTGAGAACCCCCTCTCGGAGGCGGGCGAGGAGGGTGTGCAGGCGGTCACGCTCCGCGCTCAGGGCCTCGAACGAGTCCCGCAGGCGCACCCGCATGCGGTCCACGGTCGCCGCGAGCGCGCCGAGCTCGTCGCCGAACCTCGGCTCGAGCGCCAGGTCGAAGCGACCGCCCTCGATGGCCGAGGCCGCGCTCGCGATCCGCCGGAGCCTCGCCGAGATGAGCATGGCGACGAGCAGCCCGGTCGCCGCCCCGATTATGACGGCGAGCACGGCGGCCTCGGCGATCTTCTCGCGCGCGATCGCCACCTGCGCGGTGAGCTCGGGGCGGACGGCATGGGCGATCACCGCCTGCGCCTCGCCCGCGTTCGGAAGCGGGAGCCCGATGACGACGAGCCTGCCGTCGTCGTGCGGCTCGACGTGCCGTTGCCCGTCGAGCGCGACCCCCACCGCCTCCGCGCCGCCCGGCACGTCCACGAGCGCCGTCCCGCGCGAGCGCTCCGCCGTCAGAAGCTCGCCGTCGTCGTCGAACACGAAGAGCGCGAGCCGCCGCTGCTCGGCGATCTCCCGGACGGCCGCTCCGGGATTACCCTCCCGCTCGCGGAACGCGCGCGCGACGCCGTCGGCCGCGGCCACGGCGTTTCCCACGGCGAGCGCCTCCGCACGCTCCCGGAACGCGGTCTCCGAGCGCTGGGCGAAAACCTGGGCGACGGCGGCCGCGGTCACGGCGGCGATGAGCGCGAACGCGAACGAGAGCCACCAGCGCATGCTGATGCCACGACGCACGCCGCAATGATGCCGCACGGGCGCTCCGCACGGAGGCAGCGGAGCCTCGCGTCAGCATACGGTTTCGTCAGCCTGGCGGGCTCCGCGGGGAGCGGCGCCGAGACGGCTTTGGCTCCGCAGGGGGCGCCCCTTCCTTCGCCTTCGAGGCAGCCCGTTTCGACCGAGGCTTGGCGGGCTTCTTCCGGGCTCGAGGCGCCGGCCTGTCGGCAACGGCGGGCTCGCCGGCTTTCTCCTCGACCGGAGTTGGCCCCTCCTCCGCGGCAGGTTCTGGCTCTGGAACCGCAGCGGGCACCGCCGGCGCGTTCTCAGCGGCACCGTCCGCCTCAGGGGGGATGGCGTCTTCGGACTCTGGTTTCGCCGCCCTCTCGTCCACACGAGCCTCGTCCTGCGCTTCGGGGGCTGCTCCCCGACTGGCCTCGGCGATCTCTTCCTGTTCCTCTGCGTGGGGCGGCTCGAGCTCCGGGACGTCGCCCGGCGTAGCTCGGGGCTCCTCCACGACGAGAAGCTCCGGCTCGACCATCGGGGAGAGCGTCGTCCGCTCGCCCTCCGCGAGCTGATCCGGCTCGTCCGCCGCCGATTCGTGAACAGGCCCGAGCTCGGCCACCGGCTCGGACTCCATCTCGAGGGCGCTCTCCACCTGAGCGGCCTCGAGCATGGCCGAAGCGGCCGGCTCGGACTCTCTGCGCCCTTCGATCGGCGGCTGTGCCGCGTCGTCCTGCGGCTCTTCCCCCGCGAAGCTCTCCATCTCGTCTTGCGCGGCCATCTCGTCCAGACCGGCTTCCACCTCGCCCGCCAGAGCGCGCTCCGGCCCGGACGCGACAGCCTCCTCAGGCGAGGCCGAGTCACTCGCCTCCCGTACGCGGACGCCCGGCTGCGCGAAGGGGGAAAAGTACCCGGCCTGCGAATCGTCGGGCGCGGGGCGCGCAAGGACAGGATGTGGTGGGCGCCGCCCAGATCGTCCTTCCAGAAGTGTGCGCAGCGGGCCTCGAGCGGCGCGCAGCCCTCCTCCGATTCCGACCGCGAGGCACACCCCCGCTCCGATCAAGACCGCTAGCGCCCAGGAATTCTCGTCGTCCGCGACTGCGTGCTCAGGCGGTGCGGGCTCCTGCGGCGTGGTCACCGGTGGCTGCTGGGCAGCCGCCGGCGCTGACACGAGAGCGAGCGCCACGACGAGCGCCCGGACAAACGGGCGAAGCGTCCCGTCGTTCATGACGTCACGGACGTGTCGCCACGCATCGATCCCTCCCTCGAGCGTCGGCGGTCTATACGACAATCTGGCTGGACTGACGGTATGAAACAGTTTGACGATTCCCGGTCGGGAATCAAGGCGATCGACCGTCGGCGTGGGCGGTGCGGTCGCGGCTAGCTTCGACCTGATCGACCTGGTACGCCGTCGAGCCCGACGGCGGCCTGGGCAAGGCATTCCTTTCAGTCGGGACGGCCGGATTCGAACCGGCGGCCTCCTGCTCCCAAAGCAGGCGCGCTACCAGGCTGCGCCACGTCCCGCAGCGTGGGCTCAGTGTAGGGCGCTCGGCGGCGGCCCGCGGTCGCGAGGACGACGCCGGCGATGATGACCGCGACACCGGCGAGCTGGACGGCGGAGGGCGCCTCGTCGAGGAGGACGACGGCGAAGACGACCGAGAGCGCCGGCTGGAGCGTCAGCGTCACCGAGGTGAGCGCCGCCGGCAGGCGCGGCAGGGCCGCGGCGATGAGGAGCCATCCGAGCACCTGGGACGTGAGGGCGAGCACGATCAGCCAGCCGTGCTCGGGCCACGACGGCGCGAGCTCGAGCTCGTCGAGGCCGGCGCCGACCGGCAGCGTCGCGAGCGCCGACGCGAGCGTCGCGTAGAAGAGCGGGCCGCCGGGGCGGCGCAGGTCGCCGCTCCCTGCGCGGAGGACGAGCAGGAACGCCGCATACGCGATCGCCGTGAGGACGCCGAAGAGAACGCCGAGCGGGGGGTTCGAGCCGTACGCGCCCGCCCCGATGACTCCGGAGATGAGGACCACGCCGACGAGCACGACCGGCACGGCGCCGATGGTCCGCGCCGCGGGCCGCTCGCCGAGGAGCAGCCAGGCCGCGAGCGGGACGAGGACGACCTGGACGTTGCCGAGCACGGTCGCGAGACCGGCGCCGACCGCCGCGATCGCATGGTGCCAGAGGACGAGGTCGGCCATGAAGAGGACGCCGGCGACGAGCGAGAGCCAGAGCGCCCGCCGGCCGAGCGGCCCGAAGCGCCGCCGCTCGACGAGGGCGAGCAGCGCGAGCGGCGGGAGCGCGTAGGCGCAGCGGTAGAAGGCTGCGGTGGAAGGCGGCACGTCGGCGAGACGGACGAGGATCGCCGAGAAGGCGATGCAGACCGCCCCCGCCGTCGCCATGAGGACGGGCCTGGTTCCCAGCACGGGCGCGAACGCTACGCGAAGCCGTCCGCGCCGCAGCCGCGCGGTCCGCCGTTATCGTCGCGCCGTGGCCGACGCCCCCTTCGCGCCGCCCGCACTCGAGCGAGGGCCGCCGGAGCGCCGGCCGCTCCTCGGCTACGCGCTCGTCTGGTCGGCCGTCCTGCTCTGGTCGCTGAACGCGGTCGTGGCGAAGGTGGTGCTGGACTCGGCCGGCCTCTCGGCGCTGCGGCTCGCGGAGGTGCGCTCGACGGGATCCGCCCTCATCCTCGTCGCCGCGGTCGCGATCCTCAGGCCCGCAACGCTTCGTGCGGGGCGCCGCGAGCTCGTCTTCCTGGCCCTCTTCGGTGTCTTCGGGCTCGCCTTCGTGCAGCTCTTCTACTTCGTGGGGATCCGCCGGCTGGAGATCGGGATCGCGCTCGTCATCCAGTACCTGGCCCCCGTCTTCGTCGCCCTCTGGGCGCGCTTCTTCGTCCGGGAGCCGGTGCGGCGGCGGCTCTGGATCTCCATTGCGCTCAGCCTCCTCGGCCTCACGCTCGTCGTCGACCTCTGGGGCGGGTCGTCGCTCGACGGGCTCGGCGTCGCCGCCTGCCTCGTCACAGCGCTCGCCTACGCGGGCTACGTCCTCATGGCCGAGCGCTCGCTCGCATCGGGCCGCGACGTGTACTCCCTGCTCGCGTGGGGATTCGCCTTCTCGGCGCTCTTCTGGGCGGTGGCCCAGCCGTGGTGGTCGTTCCCGCTCGAGCTCGTGGACGGGAGCGTGCCGCTGCTCGGCCGCCTAGACGGCACGAGCGCTCCGGTCTGGCTCCTGCTCGCCTATGTCGTCGTCCTCGGCACCGTCGTCCCGTTCGTCCTCTTCGTCAGCGCGCTCCACCACGTCCCGGCCACGCGCGTGACGATCGTCGCGATGCTCGAGCCCGTCCTCGCGGCGGTCATCGCATGGCTCTGGCTCGAGGAGGAGCTGGGCGCGAGCCAGATCCTGGGAGGGCTCGTTGTCCTCGCAGGCGTCGTGCTCGCGCAGACCGCGCGGGCCGACGACGAGCGCGAAACGGAAAAACGTGCCAGAATGCAGGCCGATTTCGCCCGGGAGCCGTCATGAACCGGCGATCTTCAGACAACGCTAACTGTTTCCGCACGATCTGCCGACATCCGTGCGAGACCCTGCCGCGCATGAAGAAAACGGTCACGACAGCACTCGCCCTGCTCACGTGTGCCGGCGTCCTGACGCTCGCAGCGCCGGCCCAGGCGGCGCCGACATCGGCGGAGAGGCGCCTCATCGCCAACATCAACGAGGCCCGGGACGCGCGCGACATGCGCAAGCTCCGTGTCGGCGCCACCATCCAGGTGGGAGCGCACCGCTGGGCGCGTCACCTCAGGCGCGCCGACGCCTTCCACCACGGCCGCCTGTCCGCCGGCACCGGCGAGGTCATCGCCTGGGGCACCTGCTCCTGGTTCAACCCCGCCCGGGCGGTGCGCGCCTGGCTTCGCAGCGCGTCGCACCGAGATCTCGTCCTCCGGCGCGGCTTCCGTCGCGTGGGCGCGGGCTGGTCGCGGGGGAGCTGGCGCGGGTACGGCTGCGTCGAGATGGCCGTCGCGCGGTTCCGCTGACGTCGCCCCGGTTCCGCCAGGAGGGCTCGGCGAGACAGGCGTTGTGCCACAGGGCAGCGCGCTCGCCCCGATGCTGCGTCCTCAGGAGCGCCGATAGCCTCTGACTATCGGCGCTCCCTGCGTCCTTCCTCGAGACGACCATCGCACCCCCGCGACGAAGGACGTTCCGCCAATCCCTCCTAGACGCCCTCGAAGAGCTCCCGCAGCTCGGAGACCTTCTCGCCGCGAAGCTGCTCGCGCTCGCCCCGCTCGACCGCTCCGACGACCTCGCGGACGAGAGAGGCAAGCTCGACCGGGTTGAACGGCTTCGTGATGTAGTCGAGACCGCCGAGGTCGATGCCGCGTGCGCGGTCGCGCAGGTCGGCGCGGGCGGTCAGGAAGACGATCGGGATCTCCCGCGTCACCGGGTCGTCGAGCAACATCTCGGCCACGCGCCAGCCGTCGAGGCCGGGCATCATGACGTCGAGGAGGATGACCGCCGGCTGCTCGGCGCGGGCGACCTCGACGCCGCCCGGCCCGTCCCCGGCCTCGAGCACGCTCATCCCCTCCGCCTCCAGGTTCACGCGGCAGAGCAGGCGGATGGGCGCCTCGTCGTCGATGACGAGCACCCGGATCACGTGCGAGCCGCCGCCTCGACCCTCGGCTCTCCGGCGGGCTCCGATCCAGCGAGCGGCAGCTCGAACGCGAAGCGCGAGCCCCGCCCCTCCTCGGACTCGACCCAGACGCGCCCGCCCATGGCGGCGACGAGCCCTCGGACGAGGAAGAGGCCGAGCCCCGTCCCCGGCGCACCGGTCCCGCCCTCCGTCCGGAAGAACTTCGCGAAGATCCGCTGCTGCTCGCTGCGCGGGATGCCGATTCCCTCGTCGGCGACCGTGACCTCGACGGCGTCCGTCCTGCGCCTCGCCGAGAGCGTGATCGTCCCGCCCTCCGGCGAGTACTTGACGGCGTTGTCGAGGAGGTTGGCCAGGACCTGTCCGAGCTTCTCCCGGTCGGCGCGGACGACGAGCGGCCCCGGCTCCGCATCGACGGCGAAGCTGTGAAGCCCGTCGGCGTGCGCCTCGGCCGTTGCGGTCGCCGCGCGCGCGGCCTCGGCGACGTCGACCGCCTCGAGCGACACCGCGAGCGTCCCCGCCTCGAGCCGGGCGACGTTCAGGAGATCGTCCACGATCTGGATGAGGCGCTCCGACTCGGACGCGATGTACCGCAGGAAGGTGGCCCGCTCCGGCTCCGAGAAGTCGACGTCCGCCCGCATCAAGGTCTCCGCGAAGCCGTAGATCGAGGTGAGCGGCGTCCGCAGCTCGTGCGAGACGGTCGAGACGAAGTCCGACTTCATCTGCTCGACGACCCGCTCGCTCGAGACGTCCCGGAACGCGAAGACGCGGCCGGCGACGCCGCCGGCAGGGTCGAGCATCTGCGCCTCGGTGAGGGCGATCCAAACCTCCTTCGAGCCGCGGCGGATGGCGAGCTGGCGCTCCCCGGGCGGCAGGCCGTCTCCGGCGAGGTCGCGCTGGAGCACCTCGGGGACGAGCCGGCCGAGCGCCTCCGACGCCGGGACGCCCGTGACCTGCTCCGCCATCGTGTTCCAGAGGACGATCCGCCCGTCGCGGTCGACGGCGACGATGCCGTCCGCGATGTTGGCCAGGATGGCGCCGCTCCGCTCCTTCTCCTCGGCGACGCGCTGGTAGAGCTCGGCGTTGGCGACCGACGCCGATGCCGCCGCGGCGAGCGCCAGGAGGGACTGCACCTCGTCCTCGCGCCAGACCCGCGGCGTCTGCGAGTACACGGCGAGGACGCCCGAGAAGCCGCCGCCGTGCGCGATCATCGGCACGGCCACCGACGCCGCGGCTCCGCGCTCGAGCACGAGGTCGCCGCGGGCCAGCCGTGGCTGGTCGCGGCCGTCCCGGACGGACGCGGGAGCACGCGACTGCGCAACCGCCCCCGAGATGCCGGAGGCAGAGCTGGACGAGGTGCCGGCGAGTTCCGCCGTCCCCGGTCCGTGCGCCGTGCGGACGACGAGCTCGTCGCCGTCGAGAAGCCGGATCACCGCGGCGTCGGCGTCGAGCAGCGCCGGCGCCTCGCGCGCCACCTCGTCGAGGACGACCGCGGGGTCGAGCGTCGTGGAGAAGAGGGCACCGACCTCGGCGAGCCGCTGCGAGAAGGTCCGCGCCCGGCGCTCCGCCTCGAAGAGCTCGCTCCGTTCGAGCGCGCCGCGCGCCGCGCCGCTCAGGTGCTGGGTGAGGAGGACGTCCTCGTCGCTGAAGGTGCGCACGCCGCTGAAGAGCACGACGGCGACGAACGTCTGCTCGCGCACGCCGGCGACCGGGGCGCAGAGGAGCGAGCCGTAGCCCTCGGAGACGAGCATCCGGCGGAGCGACGGATCGAACCGGTCGTCCTCGGCGAGGTCGGTTGAGGACAGCACCCGCCCCTCTCCCGCAGTTCGCGCGAACGGCGAGAGCGAGTCGGCGACGCCCGCCGCGAAGCGCGCCCGCAGCGGCGCCGGAAGCTCGTGCGCGCCTGCGAGGACGAGCTCGTCGCTGCGCAGCTCGAGCACGACCGCGGCCGCTCCGCCGAGCGCCTCCGTCGCGGCCTGGGCGAGCGCGTCGAGCGTCTCGGAGAGGGAGAGCGTCGAGCCGAGCACCTCGGCGATGCGGTAGAAGCCGCGCTGCGCCTGGGCCTGGCGCCCTCGCTCCTCGAAGCTCTCCGCGTTGTGAAGAGCGAGCGAGGCGAAGCGGGCGAACACCTCGAGGACCTCGACGTCGGCCTCGTCGAAGCGGCCGGCCTCGCGCGAGCACACGCCGAGGATCCCGCGCGCCTCGCCCAGCCAGGTGATCGGCGCGCACATGACGTCGTTGAAGACGGCGTAGGGCGGGCTCGGCGGCGGCTGCTCCGTCGCCGCGAAGTCGTGCGTGAGCACCGAGCGGCCGGTCTCGAGAGCGCGTCCGATCGTGCCCTCGGGGGGAATCTGGCGGCCGACGTTCCAGTCGGGCAGGCCCACGACCGCGCGGCAGCGCAGGAGCTTGCGGTCCGGCTCGAGGATCCAGCAGTCGGCCGCCTCGGCGCGCGTCAGGCTCACGACCTCCTCGACGAGGCGGCGGATGACGGAGTCGAAGCGGAGATCGCTCGTCAGGACCTGCGCCGCCTCGATCAGCGTCTCCTGCCTGCGGATGCGCCGCTCGTTGTCCCTGAGCAGGCTCGCCGTGTGGATCGCGAGGCCGAGCTCGCGGGCGACCGCCTCCGCGAGCGCGATCTCGCCGGGCGCCCAGCGGCTCACGTCCGAGCGGTGCAGGGCGAAGACCCCGATCAGGCGGTCGAAGACGAGAATCGGAGTCGCGACCACGGCGTTCGTGCCGATCTCGAGGTGGGACGATCGACTGCCCAGGGTCGGGTCGTCGATCTCGGTCGCCGTGGCGATGTCGCCCACGGCCACGGTCCGGCGCTCCCGCGCGGCCAGGTTGAGAACGGGAAGACGCGGCGCCACCTCGCCGACCGGCCCGATCCCGGCCGCGTCCCACTCGGCGACGACGCGCATGTCCTCCCCGGGCCCGCCGAGGCGGACGAAGCAGCGTGAGACGCCGACGGCCGCCGCGGTCTCCTCGACGGCGACCTGGAGGACGGCGTCGACGTCGAGCTCGGAGCGGACCCGCCGGCCGATCGCCGCGATCAGGCGCTCGCGCTCGAGCGCGACGCGGAGCGCTTCGTTGGAGCGCGTCCGGCTGAGGGCGAGCGCAGCTTCGCTCGCAAGCCCCTGGACGACGTCGAGCTCCGCGCTCGTGAAGTCGCGCCTGAGCGTGCGGGTGGCGGCGACGAGGACGCCGGCCACCTTCCCTTCGGAGATGAGGGGCACGAAGGCGGCGCTCTTGGCGGCGACCTGGTCGGCGAGCGTCCGGTTCACGTTCGCCGCCGCCTCGATGTCGTAGATGGCGAGGGCCGTGCGCTCGCGCGCGACCGTGACGAGGGCGCCCGTGTCGCGATCGAGGTCCAGCGCGACGCTGCGCCACCAGTCCTCGTCGACACCGCGGCTCGCGAAGCCGGTCGCGCGACGAGCCTCCTCGTCGACGACGGCGAGCATCAGCGCGTCGGGCTCGAGCAGGGCCTGCACCTCGTCGAAGAGGAACGACGCCGCCTCGTCCGCGGTGTGCACGCGCGAGAGCGCTGCCGAGAGCCGCGAGCTCGCGTCGGCCTCGCGCCCGCGGACGGTGGCGCGCTCCTCCGCCTCGCGCACGCGGGTTCGAGCGGTGAAGAGGAGGCTCCGCTCGGGCCCGCCGAAGAGGACGATGAGCCCCGGCACGGCGACGGCGGCCGCGCCCACGATCAGGAGCCAGGGGCTCTCGTCGCCGAAGACGTCCCGGCCGTCGAGGCGGAGCGCGCCGACGAGAGCGGACATGACGGCGACGAGCGCGAAGAGGAGCCAGATTCCGATCCCGAGCCAGGAGGCGCGCCGCTCCCGGATGAGCGCCACGGCGAGGAACATCGACACGAGGCCGTAGATCCCCGCCAGGGCGAGCAGGGGGACCGCGTCGAGGAGAATCGTCTGGGTGTCTTCGGTCACGACCTTGCCCAGATGATAGGGAGGCCCGGCTCCGACGGTCGTCCCGCCGCTCCGAGATTTGCGGTTCGTAAGACATCCGGATACGGTTTACAAAGATGGGCCGTTCGGCCCATTGGAAGTGAGCTCGGGGCGAGATACGGTGGCCCGCACTGGGCGATGCGAACCGCGGTGTGTGTCCCTGGCCATGTAGTCCGCGGTGAGCAATGTGGGAAAGCCCGCCGCGCTTACCCCCCGAGCGGCGGGCTTTCTCCTTTCCGGGGCCTCCGCCGCTAGGCCTTGCGCAGCGCCAGCCGGTCGCCGCGCTCGATCTCGACGGCGAGGGTCTCCGACTTGATCCAGTCGCCGAACCGCTCGAGGTCGTCGCCGTCGGGCAGCGTGAGGACGATGCGGTCGGTGAGCTCGAGCCCCTGCTCCCTGCGCATCGAGTTGACCGTGTGGACGAGGTCGTAGACGCGCCCCTCGGCCTCGAGCTCGGGATCGAGGCGGAGGTCGAGCGCGACCGAGAGCGAGTCGCTCTCGGCGAGCGTCCAGCCCTCGGGCGCCGCCCGCTCCACGAAGACCTCGTCGGCCTCGAGCTCGCGCCCCTCCACGCGGACGCGACCGTCGCCGACCTGCTCGAAGCGCCCCTCGGCGAGCGCCTCCCGGATCGGCGGCAGGTTGGCGCCCAGCTTGGGGCCGAGCAGCTTGAGGTTCGGCTTCGCCCGGACGGTTGCTCCGGCGATCGGCTCGAACCTCACCGTCTTGACGCGGAGCTCGTCGGCGATCTCCTCCGCGTGCCCGGCCGCCCTGTCGGAGCCCCCTTCCACGACGAGCGCCCGAAGAGGCTGGCGGAGCTTGATCTCGGCCGCGCCGCGGGCGCGGTGCCCGAGCTCGACGATGGCGCGCACCTCGGCGATCTCGGCCAGCAGCGCGCCGTCCGGCTCCTCGAGCTCGGGCCAGCCGGCGAGGAAGACGCTCTCCGGAGCGTCCTCGCAGGCGTCCGCGACGAGGTTGCGCCAGAGGTGCTCCGCGAGGAACGGCAGCACCGGGGCGACGCAGCGCAGGCCCTGGACGAGCGCGTGCCAAAGGGCCCGGAACGCCTCCTCGTCGCCGTCCCAGAAGCGGCGGCGCGAGCGGCGGATGTACCAGTTGGAGACGTCGTCCACGAACGCCTCGAAGGCCTCGATGAGCCGGTGCGTGAGCTGGTCCTCGAGCGCCCGGGTGGCGTCGGCGACGTACCTGCGGGTCCGCTCGACGAGCCAGCGGTCGAGGGGCCGTGAGGTGTCGCTCAGCGGTGAACGGTCGAGGTCGGCGTACCCCGGCGTGAAGCGCTCGATATTCGCGTAGTCGACGAGGAAGCGGACGGAATTCCAGAGGGTCAGGAGCTTCCGCTTGATCTCCTTCGCCGGGCCGTAGCCGAAGAGCAGGTTGCGGTCGGGCGGCTGGGCGCAGAACTGCCAGCGCATGACGTCGGCGCCGATACGGGCAAACGCCTCCGGCGCATCGATCGTGTTCCCCCACGAGCTGTGCATCTCCTGGCCGCGTTCGTCGAGCATCTTCTCGTAGCCGAGCACGGAGCGAAACGGCGGCTTCCCCACGAGCGCCACCGACATGAAGAGCTGCGAGTAGAACCAGAGGCGGATTTGCTCCCGCATCTCGGAGACCCAATCCGCCGGGAACCACGTCTGCCAATATGCATGGTCGGGCAGGTCCGCGCCGGACAGGCCTGCCGAGGCGCCGGTCGCGTAGCCGTTCTCCACCCACTCGGGGTTCTCCCAGCCGAGCGTCGAGAGCGGCACGATCCCCGCGTCGAGCCAGACGTCCCCGACCTCCGGGATGCGGCGGACGTTCTCGTTTCCGCAGGCCTCGCAGCGGATCGTGACCTCGTCGATCCAGGGCCTGTGCAGCTCCTCCAGTTGGTCGAGGCCGGCCGTTGCCAGCTCGGCCAGCTGCGCCGTCGAGCCGACGACGGTCAGGTGCCCGCACTCACAGGGGTAGAACGGCAGCGGCAGGCCGAAGTAGCGGCGGCGGGAGATGTTCCAGTCGCCCATGTTCTGGAGCCAGTCCTCCATGCGCTTGCCGAAGTACTCCGGCGTCCAGCGGACGGTCTCGTTCGCCGCGATCAGCTTCGGCCGGAGCTCGTCGACGGCGATGAACCAGTCGTCGGCGATCCTGAAGATGAGCGGCGTGTGGCAGCGCCAGCAGAAGGGGAAGCGGTGCTCGATCTCCCCGGCCGAGATGAGCTTCCCGCGCTCGCCGAGGTCGACGACGATCTGCTCCGCGACCTCGACCGTGCTGAGGCCGTGGAGCCAGCCGTAGTCGGCGTAGAAACGCCCCGCCTCGTCTACGGGCGTCAGCACCTCCAGGTCGTGGACACGGGAGAGCTCGAAGTCCTCTGCGCCGCAGCCGGGCGCGATGTGGACGACCCCGGTGCCCTCCTCTAAGGAGACGTCTTCCCAGGGGATGACGCGGTGCTCGATAGCGGCGACCGCCGGAAGATGATCGAAGGGCCCTTGGTAGCGGAGACCGACGAGGTCGGCGCCGGGCCTGCGCTCGACGAACTCGGCGTCGGGGTCGCGCGCGACCGCCCACCACTCGCCGTCGGCCCTGCGGCCGTATTCGGCCTCGGGATTGACCGCGGCCGCGACATTCGCGGGCAGTGTCCACGGCGTCGTCGTCCAGACCGCCAGCGACTCACCCGGGCGGTCGAGGAGCGGCAGGCGAATGAAGAGCGACGGGTCCGAGCGGTCCTCGTAGCTGCCGACGAGCTCGTGCGCGGAGATCGAAGTGCCGCAGCGCGGGCACCATTCCGTCGAGCGGTGGCCCTTGTAGAGATAGCCCTGCTCGTGCATTCGCTGCAGGAAGCGCCAGATGTACTCGATGTTCGTGTCGCTGAACGTGAAGTAGTCGTTGCCCCAGTCCATCCATTGGCCAAGCCGGATGGAGCCCTCGGTCAGCGCCCTGGACGACCGCGCAACCACGTCCCGGCAGCGTCTCGCGAACTGGGCCAGGCCGTACTCCTCGATCTCGCGCTTGGAGTTGAGACCGAGCTCGCGCTCGACGCCGACCTCGATCCAGAGCCCCTGGCAGTCGAAGCCGTTCTGGTAGCGCTGGTCGAAGCCGCGCATGGCCTTGTAGCGCTGGAAGACGTCCTTGAGCGTGCGCCCCCAGGCGGTGTGAACGCCGAGCACCATCCTGTTCGCCGTCACCGGGCCGTCGACGAAGCTCCACCTCGGGCCGCCGCGGTTCTGCTCCCGGACCTTCCCGAACGTTTCGCGTTCGTCCCACCAGGAGAGGACCTCCAGCTCGATGGCCGGGTGGTCCGGGACGCGCGGTAGGGGCCGGAACATCTGGCGCTCAGTCTACGTTTGAGGAGACATGGCAAACGCAATCACGACCTCCGAGTTCGACTCGGAGGTCCTCCAGAGCGAGACCCCGGTGATCGTCGACTTCTGGGCGGAGTGGTGTGGCCCCTGCCGGGCCGTATCCCCCGTACTCGAGCAGATCGCCGATGAGCGCGCGGACGAGGTCCGCCTCGTCAAGGTGAACATCGACGAGGAGCCCGAGCTTGCGCAGCGCTACGGGATCCTCTCGATCCCCACAATCGTCCTCTTCAAGGGCGGAGAGCCCGCAGCCGCCGCGATCGGCGCGCAGCCGAAGCGGATGCTCGAGCGGTCGCTGGGCCTCGTCGAGGCCTAGTACCCGGCGGGACCGCTACTCGCGGTCCTCGAGGAACGAGTCGAACGCCGCGTGGTTGCGGAGGTACGCCTCGACGGCGTCGAGGCCCTCCGCGATCCAGGCGTCGACCCAGTCCTCGCGCAGGTGGTCGTCGATGGAGTGCAGGCCGAAGTCGCTCACGGTGCGCCGATTATCGGCTGCGCGTCGGAAGATCTGTATAGGCCGTTCGGCCTATCCGGACCGTCCATTGGGCTAGTTCTGCGACGCTAGCCCGCGGTGATGAGCGCCACGCCGGCGAGCGCCGCGACGACGCCCGCTCCCTGCGAGCGCGCGATCCGCTCGGAGAGGACGAGCCTGGCGAGGAGCACGGTCACGACCGGGTAGAGCTGGGCAAGGACCGAGGCGACGCTCAGCAGGCTCTCGGTGGAGGCGAGCGCGAAGAGCGCGTTCCCGGCGGTGTCGAGGACGCCGACGAGGGCGAGCGCGACGAGATCGCGCTCGCCGAGCGCGAGGCTCGGCCGGAGCGCGAGGGCGGCGGCCGCGAGCAGCGAGAACGAGGCGGCCCGCATGGCGAGCGTCGCCCAGAGCGCGTCTCCCTCGCTCGCCGCGTCGAGCGCAACGAGGAGGAGCCCGAAGCAGAGCGCCGCCACGAGCGCGAGGCCGACTCCGGCCGCCATGCCCGACCGCGTGCCGCCCGCCGAGGGGTCGCGCGCCGCGAGCAGGACGCCCACGAGGGCGAGCGCGATGCCGGCGCCCTGGACCGCCGAGGGACGCTCGCCCCGCGCGAGCCCGGCGACGACGGGGACGACCGCAGCGGTCGCGGCCAACGGCGCGACGACGCTCATCGCGCCGACCGCGAGGCCGCGGTAGAGAGCCGCGAGCCCCGCGGCGCCGACGAGGCCGGCCAGCGCCGCGTAGGCGAGGTGCCTGCCGCCGGGCGCTCCCTCGCCGCGCACGGCGACGACGAGCGCGATGGAGGCGACCCCGGCCGCCTGCGACACGACGAGCACCGTGAGGAGCGGCAGGCGCCGGGCGCGGAGGCCGCCCAGGAAGTCGCCGAGCCCCCAGCTCAGGCTCGCCCCGAGGGCGAGCAGCGGCCCCAGCACCCGCCGCCCTTCGGGCTAGCCCGGCGGGTCCCGGAACGTCGCGCCGGCACGCTCCAGGATCTGGATCGTGTTGGCGAAGGCGAACTCGGAGCGCGGCGGCAGGCGGTCCTTCGGCACCCACTCGAGGGCGGCGACGTCGTCGGCCGGCTCCGGGCTGCCGTCCTCGAGCCGCACCGCCCAGTAGAGGTTCAGCGTCGCGATCCCGTCCTCGCCGTACGTGTCCGGGACAGCGCCGAGGAACTCGCCCACCTCGGCCACGTCGAGCCCCGTCTCCTCGCGCAGCTCGCGGCGGAGCGTGGCGAGCGCGTCCTCGCCCTCGTCCACGAAACCGCCGAGGAGGTCCCACAGGCCCTCGCCGGGGTGATGCGCACGGCGGGCGAGCAGGACGCGGCCCTCGCCGTCGCGTACGAGGCCGCTCGCCGTCGGAGCCGGGTTGGCGTACTGCTCGAGCCCGCACGACGGGCACGAGACCGCGGCCTCTCGGTGCTCGAGCCCGGCCCCGCAGCGCGGACACGTTCGCCACTCCGCGAGCTGCGCCGCGGTTGCCATAGGATCGAGCCTATATGTCGACTCCGGAGTCTCCCGAGCCCACCGAGGAGGAGAAGGACGCCCCGCCGGAGCGACGGGAGGAGGAAGACGCGCAGCGCGGCCCGGGTCACGACGATCCCGGCGAGGCCCGCTCGGGGGACGAGTGAGGCACGAGGCGGCGACCGTCCACGAGCTCTCGCGGGTCGCCGAGCTCGGCGTCCTGCCCGGCGAGGCGCTGACGAGGCTCGCCCGCGAGATGGAGCGCCACGAGCTCGCCCCCGGCGAGGAGGTCGACGCGGCGGGGCTCTACGCGGTTGTCCTGGGCGGCATGCTGAGCGGCGGCGGCGGCGTCCTCCGCCCCGGCGACCGGCTCGCCGGCAGCGCGCGGGCGCTCACGCCGGCGGCCGTGGCGACGTGCGACCAGGCCCGGTACGAGGCGATCGCCGCCGAACGCGCTCCCTAACGGTCTGTTACCAGGCTCCGGGGGCTAGCCGGCGGGGCGGCGGCGGGCGAGGCGGGAGTGGGCGAAGCTCTGCGGCGAGAGGCCGCTCCGCTCGATGCGCCGCACGGAGCTCTCGCGTCCCCAGCGCTCGATCGCCCGGCCGGCCGCGCCGATGCCGCCGAGCAGCTGGAAGAAGAGGAGCCCGAAGGCGTAGCCGAGCCCGACGAGGATCCACTCGAGCATGCCCTCAGGCTAGCGCCTCGAGGATCGCGTCGGAGAGCGGCGGCCAGGCCGCGAGCGCCCACTCGTCGAACTCCAGGTCGGTGAGGCACGCGCAGGCGCAGCCGACCTCGGGGTCGACCCAGAGGAAGGTTCCGGCGCCGCCGAAGTGCCCGAAGGTGTGCGGCGAGTTTCGCGAGCCCGTCCAGTGCGGCGTCTTCGCGTCCTTGAGCTCGAAGCCGAGGCCCCAGTCGTTCGGATCCTGGCGACCCAGACCGGGCAGGACGCCGGCGAGGCCGGGGAAGGCGACCGCCGTCGCCTCCGCGAGCGTCTCCGGCGCCACGAGCGTCGGCGCCAGCAGCTCCCGTCCCAGCCGCCCGAGGTCGGCGAGCGGCCCGTGAAGTCCCTCCGAGGGACGGCCGCGGAGCTGCGTTCCCGCGAGCGCGAGCGGGCCGAGCACGGCCTCGTGCAGGTACTCCGCGAACGGCATCTCGGCGCGCTCGGCGAGCAGCTCCCCGAGCAGGTCGAAGCCCGCGTTCGAGTAGATCCGCCGCTCGCCCGGCCGGCCGATCGGCGCGTCGCCCTCGAAGGGGAGCCCGGAGGCGTGCGCGAGCAGGTGGCGCACGGTCGCGCCGGGCGGCCCGGCCGGCTCGTCGAGGTCCAGGACCGCCTCCTCCGCCGCGACGAGGGCGGCGAGCGCCGTGCAGAGCTTCGTCACGGACGCCCAGCGGAGGCCGAGGTCGCCGGGGCCTCGCTGCGCGACGACGCCCGCGGGCGTGACGACGGCGACGGCGGCGGTGGCAGCCGGCCACGAGTCGATCTGCTCGAGCGCCCGCACGGTCGGCCCGCGATACTAGTCGGCGGTGGAGCGGCAGCTGATCTCCTCGGGGTCCCCGTACGAGCCGGTCGTCGGCTACTCGCGCGCGGTCCGCGTCGGCGACCGCGTCTTCGTGGCCGGGTGCGCGCCGATCATGCCGGACGGCGCCGATCCTCCGGCCGACCCGTACGGGCAGGCGAAACGCTGCCTGGAGATCGTCGCCGCGGCGCTCGAGCGGGCGGGCGGCTCGCTGGGGGACGTCGTGCGGACGCGGGTCTACCTGACGGACGCCGGCCAGTTCGACGGCTTCGCGTCGGCACACGGCGAGGCCTTCGCCGAGATCCGGCCCGCGAACACGACCGTCGTCGTCGCCGCCCTGCTCGACCCGCGCTGGCTGCTCGAGATCGAGGCCGAGGCCGTCCTCACCGCTCCAGCCTGAGGCGGTCGCCCTCCTCGACGCCGAGCCGGTCGAAGGCGCCGCGGTTCACCTCGAGCGCGCTCCGGTAGAAGACGCCCGGATCGTAGATCTGGCACGGGTCCGCCTCGCACGGCTCCATGTCGAGGATGCGGAGGATCGTCCCGCCCGCGTCCGCGAAGGCGATCGAGAGCGGGATGAGCGTGTTCTTCATCCAGAAGCCGCCGCTCGAGTCGCTTTCGAAGAGGAAGATCATGCCGGAGTCGCGCGGCAGCGACTCCCGGTTCATGAGGCCGACCTCCCGCTCGTCCGGGCTGTCCGCGACCTCGACCTCGAAGACGACCTCGCCGGCGTCGGTCTCGACGACGACGCGCGGCCCGCCCTCCTCCTCGCCCCCCGTCGTCGCGGGCGCCGTCGTCGTCGCCGCGCCCGTCGCCTGCGTCCCGGCGTCGTCGTCTCCACCGCATGCGGCGACGAGGACGAGGAGGCAGGCGGCGACGGCCAGACGGTGCACGACGCCATCCTCGCAGCGACGGACGGGCCCCTGCGGGCCCGTCCGTCCCCACGTCGCCGAAGCTCAGGCCGCCGCGGGCCTGGTCAGCCGCCCGGTCGCGCGGACCGCCCCGGCCGCCAGGAGGGCCAGGCCGAGAGCCACGCCCGCGCCCGCGAGCGCGTCGCCCCAGTCGAAGCCGCCGGGCCGCTCGACCACGCGGACCACCGGCACCACGCCGTAGTCCGAGGGCAGCGCCCGCCGGTACCCAGCGGTCGATCCGCCGTCGCCGCGGGGCTGGACCGCCGACGTGCCCGGGAAGTCCGTGACTCCCTGCACGAACGGGGCCGCCTTCGCGCCGTCCGCTCCGTCGGCGCCGCGCTGGTCGGGGGCCGCACCGGCCGCCGGAACGGCGACCGCGAGCGCGGCGAGCCCGACCGCGAGCCGCCGGAAGAGCCGAATCCTCCGCCTCTGCCGCATTGTTCCCACTCCCTTCGTCGAGCCAGACGCCATCTGTGCGTACGGTCACATGACGAGGCCAGGCGCTCTTTCTTCCCTCCGGGCGGGGAGTAGAGTTCTCGCTCCCATGAAGCAGATCTATCCGGCGTCGATCACGGGCAAGGGCTTCGCCGAGGGCGGCAGCGTCCTCGACCACCGCTTCGGGTCCTCCCCGCCCTTCACGCTCGGCGTCGAGGAGGAGTACATGCTCCTCGACCCGCAGACGTTCGACCTCGTCCAGCACGTCGACACCGTCCTCACGGCGGCCCAGGACGGGGAGTTCGACGAGCGGATCGGCCCGGAGCTGATGCAGTCTGTGCTCGAGATCTCGACGCCCGTCTGCAAGACGGCGGGCGACGTCGACCGGGAGCTGCGCCGGCTCCGGACGCACGTGACCCAGGCCGCGCGCAGCCATGACCTCCGCGTCGGCTCGGCGGGAACGCACCCCTTCAGCCTCTTCGAGCGCCAGCGCATCACCGCGCGCGACCGCTACCGCAACCTCGTCGACCAGCTGCAGTACGTCGCGCGCCGGGAGCTCATCTTCGGCTGCCACGTCCACGTGGCGGTCGACGGCCCGGACAAGGCGATCCGGGTCATGAGCGCGCTCCTCGTCCACCTGCCGGAGCTGCTCGCGCTCTCGGCGAGCTCGCCGTTCTGGCGCGGCGAGCCGACCGGCCTCGCCTCGAGTCGCCAGATGGTCTTCGCCGCCTTCCCGCGCTCGGGGCCGCCGCCCCGCTTCGACGGCTACGACGACTACGCCGAGGTCGTCGGCCAGCTCGAGAAGACAGGCTGCATCGCGGACTACACGCACATCTGGTGGGACGTGCGGCCGCACCCTCGCTTCGGGACGATCGAGATCCGGGTCATGGACGCGATCAGCCACGTCGAGGAGACGGTCGCGCTCGCCGCGTACGCCCAGGGGCTCGTCAAGCACTACTGCGAGCTCCACGACGCGGGCAAGGAGCTGCCGAGCTACCACCGCATCCTCATCACGGAGAACAAGTGGCTCGGCGCCCGCTACGGCCTCGAGGCGCCGGTCATGGACCTCGCCACCGGCCGCCGCAACCGCGTCCCCGTCGCGCAGCTCGTCCGCCGGGCGCTCCGCGCGATCGAGCCGCACGCGCGCGAGCTCGGGTCCGACCGGGAGCTGGAGGGCATCCGCGCGATCCTCGCCCAGGGAAGCGGCGCCGAGCGCCAGCTCCGCGTCTTCAACGCGAACCGGGACATCCTCGAGGTGACGCGGGAGATCTCGAACGCCACCGAGGCGGCGCTCACGGTAACCGCGTGATCGGCACGGGCGAGGCCGTCCCCGACGTCCGCGTCTGGACGTCCACCCGGGACCGGGTCGGACTTCGCGAGCTCGCCGCCGACGCGCCGTACCTCCTCCTCTTCTACCTCTTCGACTGGTCGAGCACCTGAACGGACGAGCTGACGCTCCTGCGTGACAGGAGACCTGAGTTCGAGGCGGCCGGCGTTCGCACCTACGCGATCTCGCGCGACAGCCCCTGGTCGCACATCGCCTGGGGGCAGGCGCTCGACCTCGACGTGCCGCTTCTCTCCGACTGGAGCGCCGAGGCCGTGCACGCGTTCGGGATCGCGCACGAGTATCGCGGCCTCGCGGACGTCGCCGAGCGCTCGGCGTTTCTCGTCGACCGAAACGGCATGATCCGCGGCGCATGGCGCTACGACAGCGCGCAGGTGCCGGACTTCGACGAGCTGCTCGCGGCGGCCCGCTCCCTCTCGTCCTAGGCCTCTACGCCGCCGCGGCGGTCGTCGCGACGCTGCCTGCGATCGCCTCCTTCGGGAGCGCCTACATCGCGGACGGGGGCGAGGGGAACGGCGAGCCGGCGGCGGGCGACCACCTCCAGGCCGTCTACCGCTTCTGGCTCGTCGGGCACCGCCTCGAGCAGGGCGCGACGCCGTGGCTCGACCCGTACAGCTTCCAGCCGCTCGTCGAGCCGCAGACGGTTCTGGCAGGCTGGCCGTTCGGCCTCCTCTTCTGGCCGCTCGAGGCCGCCTTCGGGCCCGTCGTCGCGTGGAACCTGCTCCTCCTCGGCACGATCGTGGCGGCAGGCGCCTTCACCTACGGCTGGCTGCGTGCCCTGGCGCTGCCCCCCGTGGCCGCCGCCCTCGGCGGCCTGGCGTTCGCGCTCGCTCCCTACCGGCTCGCCCAGAGCGGCGTCCACCTGCTCGCCTGGGTGGCTGTCTTCCTGCCGCTGGCGCTGCTCGCGTACGAGCGCGCCCGGTCGTCCCCGCGGCCGCGCGCCCTGCACGCCTGGGGCGCGCTCGCGGCCGCCGCGCTCGTCTCGGTCCCGCTCTCCGGCCAGCCGCACCTGGCCCTAGGGGTCGTCCCGCTCGTCGCGGTCTACGCGGCGCTGCGCTTCGCGCCGACCGCGGCGGCGTGGGCGGCCGGGGGGCTGCTCGCCTCCGTGGGAGTCGGGCTCGCGATCCACCTGACGATCGTCCGCGGCTCCGCCGAGAGCGGCGGGCGCTCGCTCCAGGAGGTCGGCGAGTTCTCGGCCGAGTGGGTCGACGTCCTGAGCCGCTGGCAGCTCGGAGGTCTGGAGGAGTTCGTCTATGTCGGCTGGCTCCTCCCCGTGCTGGCGGGCGCGGGAGCCGTGGTGCTGTGGCGGCAGGGCGCGCGCGCGCTCGCGCTCCTCCTCGGCGCGGCGGCAGTCGTCCCCGTCGTGCTCGCGCTCGGGACGAACCTGCCGCTCTACGGGTGGCTGTGGGACGCCTTTCCGCCGCTTCGCTATCCCCGCGTGCCGGGACGGCTTCTCCCGATCGCGAACCTTGCGCTCGCCGCGCTGGCGGCCGTCGCGATCTCCCGTCTCCTGGCCGCGTCGGGCCGGCGCGCGGCCGCGACCGCCGCCGTGCTCACGGCGCTGGTCGCCGCCGACCTGCTCGTGTTCCCGCTGGGAGCGTCCGACGCCGACGAACGGAACGAGGCCTACGCGGCGCTGCGGGAGGAGCCGGACGGCCGCATCCTCGAGCTGCCGCTCTTCGAGCCGGGCATCCACCACGGGAGCGTCTACGACGCCTATCAGCTCCAGGCGCCGCGCGAGCGGCCGGGCGGGTACTCGACGCTCGTCCCGCAGCCGGCGTTCGACTTCTTCTTCCAGCGCAACCGGCTCTCGTGCGGGATCTGGCTGCCGGGCGACGAGGAGACGCTCCGCGAGCTGGGTGTCGAGCACGTCCTCTTCCACCGCGGCATGTACGAGCAGGGAGACGTCCCCGGCGCCTGGTTCGGCTGGCAGAGCCTCGTCGAGCACGGCTTCGCGCCCGTCGCCCGGGGCGGCCGCGTCACCCTCCTGGCCCGCGGCGACGGCGCCGCCCCGGCGCCGGTGCCGGAGCCCTCGCGCGCCGAGCCGTTCCTATGCGAGGGCTGGCGCGAGAGGACGATGCGCGAGCGACAGGGGCTCCTGTGGCTTTACGGCTCCGGCACCGTGCAGCTCGACGTGAGCGCCATCGCGGAGACGCCGGCCGCGCTCTGGGTCGACGGGGTCCGCGTCGACGAGACGGTCGTGGCCGGGACGGCGAGGCTCGAGGCGGAGCTGGACGGCGAGCGCTGGCACGCGCTCGTGCTCGAGATCCCGAGGCTCCTCGACGCGGACCCGCCCCGGGGGCTCATGCTCGGGGCGATACGGTTGCGCTAGAGACGGCTGGAGGGTCTGAGCCTCGACCCGAGGACGCCTCCGCCGAGCAGGAGGGCCTCGACCAGCGTGATCGCGAAGCGGTTCAGGACCGTGGCGCCGAGGGCGGCCCCCGCGGGCACGACGACGACCATGAGGCCGTACATGGACGCCTCCCGCACGCCCAGGCCCGAGGGCGCGAAGACGGCCAGGACGGCGACGATCGCCCCCACCGCGGCCGCGCCGCCGAGGTAGGGGATCGTCGCGGCGCCCGGATCGGCGTCGAGCGAGCGCAGGAGCAGATAGAGCGCGGTCCCGCCGACGAGCCAGGTGAACGCGTAGTAGCCGAGCAGGCCGACGAGGACGCGATAGGGGAGCCGCGGCGGCTCGGGGGCGTCGAAGCGGCGGAAGAGCGCGCGGGCCAGCGCGGTGAAGACCCGCGGGTGCAGGAGGACGCCGACCACGAAGCCGAAGGCGAGGAGCGGGAGCAGGGGCGCGTCCACCGCCTCCACGGCGGCGAGGCCGCCCGCGAAGACGAGGATGCCGGCCACTGCCGAGAGCCCGGCCTCGAGCAGGATGGAGCTGAGGACGAACGACGTGTCACGGACGCCTCCCGCCCGCCGCAGCCACACGATGCGCGCGAGCGGCGTCCAGACGCCGCCCGGCACGTACTTGGCGAGCATCGAGGCCATCTCGGCCTGGAGCGCGAGCCGGTAGCCGACGCGGATCCCGAACCCGGCCAGGATCCACTGCCAGCCGACGACGAAGAGGCAGTAGTAGGCGGCGAGCACGGCCAGAGCGGCGACAAGCGCCGCCGGGTCGGCGTCTCGGAGCCGCGGCAGCGCGTCGCTCCAGACGTCGCGCAGCGCCCAGCCGAGGAACGCGAGCACGACCGCGACGAAGGCGAGCTGCAGCCCGACGAGGACGCGCCGGCGACGAAGGAACGCGGGAAGCCGGCTCGCCACGAGGGCGAGTCTAGGCGGCGAAGCGGCGTGCGGATCAGACCGGCTGTGCCGAGACGGGCCGACGCGTCTCCACCGGCCGCGACCGCAGCTCGAGCCATGCGACGCCGGCGAGAAACAGCGCCATGCCGATCGGCCCCGTCGGCTTGGGATGGCCGACGGCGAAGACGAGCGCCCCGAGGATCATGAGCACGAGCGCGCCGCCGGGAGCACGCACCTTCAACGCGACGGTCGCCGCGCCCACGGCTGCGACCCAGGAGAGGCCAGCGCCGAGGTAGATCGCGTAGCCCGCCGCGTCCGGCTCGCGGAGCTCCTCGATGAACGCCCCGAGCGTGGCCCGCTCCGTGCCCGTGCTCTCGTTGGCCATCCGGACCAGGTCGCCCATGCCGAGCCCGGCGATCGCATCGAGCGTCGTGTAGAGGATCACGAAGGGCACGATCAGCACCCGGGTGACGGTCGCGGCGCGACTCTCGAGGCCGTCGACGAGCAGCCAGAGCGAGTAGGCGAGCCCGGCGATCAGGAACAGCTGCGCGAAGTGCAGGCCGATGAAGAGGCCGGTCGCCTCGCCGAGCCCCGGGTCCTCCATCGGATGCAGGATGCCGAGCACGATGTACAGCAGCGGTGTCCCGAACAGGATCGTGCGCCTGAGCGTCGGTCGGTCGGTCATCGTCCCTCCACCAGGTTGTCGTCGAAGAAGCCGGTCACGCGGCGCTCGTACTCCTCAGGCTCGGCGGCGAGGGCTCCGGTGTGGCCGCCCTCGGCGGACCAGATCTCCTTGGGGCCGCTCGCCGCCTCGTAGTAGGTCGGGTTGAGGCTCTCGCCGCCCTGCCCCGGGGTGGCGTAGATGAAGAAGACCGGCGCCGGGATCTCGGCGCTCAGATCGGTAAGGCTGGGCGGCGGCAGGTCGCTCGCGAAGACGGCGGTCGAGACGGTGGAGACGGCGAACACGGCCGTCGAGAGCCACCGCTCGAAACCGCTGAGCTCGACCGCCTCGCGCACCGAGCGGATACCCGCCCCCTCGGACACGACGGCGCCCAGGGCGGCGCCCTCGGCGGCTGCCTGGAGCATCACCTCGCCTCCGACGGAGAGGCCGAGGCCGCCGATCCGGCCGGGGTCCACCTCCGGTCGGCTCCGGAGGTAGGCGATCGCCGCCTCGACGTCCCGCGTGCCGGCCCAGCCGAATGCGTTCGGGTCGCCCTCGCTCTCACCCTCGCCGCGCCGGTCGAAGAGGAGCACACCGTAGCCGTGCGAGACGAGGAGCCTCGCAGGCTCCTGCGGGCCCTTGCGGCCGGGGAAGACGATGACCGTGGCACCGTTCGTCGAGGGCACGTACCAGCCCTCGAGCCGCAGTCCGTCAGCCGTCACGAAGCTCACGTCCTGGTGCGCGACGCCGAGCTCGGGGGTCGGCACGTACGCGCGTGCGGCATGCGTGACGACGTAGGACTGGGCGACCGGAAAGACGACCAGGAACGCGGCGAGGAGCCCGCCGGCCGTCAGGAGCGCGCGGCGGACGTACCGGCGTACGAGGCTACCGCCCTTCCGCGACCGCCAGAGCGTCGCGAGCCCGATGACGACGAGGAGGAAGCCGGCGGGGATGGCCAGGAGCCCGGTGAAGTCGTCGCCGGACGGGCCGTTCTCGCGCGTGTAGTAGCCGGCCTCGCCGACGCCCATGACGACGGTGAAGATCCCGGATCCGAGCGCGAGCGTCGCCCGGGCCCCGGGCCTGAGCCGTGGATAGGCCCAGGCCACAAGGAGGAAGAACGCCACCTGCACGAGGCCGCCGACCAGATGGTCGGCGGCCGACGTGCCGGGCTGCGGCTGGAGGAAGTTGTCGTCGACGACGTGGAGCGCCGCGACGCCGAGCGCGAGTCGCGCGAGGCCCGCCTCCGTGCGGAGGGCTGTCGCGGCCCGGGCCGCGACACCCTTTCTCCTCTCGACGATGGGCTCCGTCGCGCTGGTCACGCCCGCATCCTCTACGAGCCCGCCGGGACGGCCGGGGCCTCGACCCTCTCGCCGTGCTCGAGGTGCGGAAGCCACTCGAGCCACTTCGGCAGGTACCAGTTCCAGTCGCCGAGCAGCTTCATCGTCGCGGGCAGGAGCACGGCACGGACGATGGTCGCGTCGATCAGGATCGCCGCCGCGAGCCCGACCCCGAACTGCTTGAAGATCAGCATCGAGAGCGTCGCGAAGACCGCGAAGACGCAGACCATCACGATCGCCGCGCTCGTCACGACTCCGGCCGTGGTCCGGATGCCGTGCGTGACCGCCTCGTCGGTGCTCATGCCACGGTCGTAGGCCTCCCGCATGCGGCTGATGATGAACACGTGGTAGTCCATCGAGAGCCCGAAGAGGATCACGAACATGAAGATGGGCAGGAAGGAGTCGATGCCTGCCGTGGACTCGAAGCCGAGGATGCCCTTGCCCCAGCCGTGCTGGAAGACGAGCACCATCACGCCGTAGGCGGCGGCGATCGAGATCAGGTTGAGGAGGATCGCCTTGACGGCGATCACGAGCGAGCGGAAGGCGACGAGCATCAGCCCGAACGCGAGCAGGAGCACGAAGCCGAACACGAGCGGCGCGACCGACCTCAGCTTGTCGGTGAAGTCCTTCGACTGCGCCGTCATGCCGGTGACGCCCACCTCGGCGTTCGGGAGCGCGCCGACGGTCGTGGGGACGATGTCCTCCCGGAGGGTCGCGAGCGCGGCCTCGGAGGTCGCGTCCGTCCCCTTGCCGTCGACTGGGATGGCGACGGTCGCGACGGTGCCGCCCCCGTTGACGTCGACGGTGATCGGCTCGTGCATCTGCCCGCTGGCGAGCGCGCGCCACTCGAGCTGCCCGATCGCCTCCTGCACGGCGGGCGCGGCCACGTCAGGGGCCTGGACGGCGACGGTGGCCGGGATCTCGCTCCCCGGGAACGCCGCCTGGATCCGGTTGTACGTCTGGACGGCGGGCAGGTCCTGGGGGAACGTCTCGACGCCGGCCTGAACCGTGCGCAGCTGTAGCGCCGGGACGGCGAGCGCCACCAGCAGGCCGCCCGCCAGGACGACCGAGACGACGGGCCGGCGCATGACCGCCGTGACGATCGCTCCCCAGATCCGACCCTGGCCGTCGTCGCGGCGAAGCCGGCTGACGAAGGGCACGCGGCCGCGATCGACCCGGTCCCCGAGCCAGGAGAGGGTGGCCGGCAGGACGGTCAACGACCCGAGCATCGCCACCGCGACCACGAGAATGGTGCCGACGGCGAAGGCCGACATGCCCTGGATCCCGGCGAGGAACATCCCGGACATGGCGACGATGACGGTCAGGCCGGAGATGAGCACGGAGCGGCCGGACGTGGCAGCGGCGGCTTCGAGCGCCGCCCCCTCGCTGCGCCCGGCGGCGCGCTCCTCGCGTTCTCGCTTCAAGTAGAACATCGAGTAGTCGACGCCGACGGCGAGCCCGATCAGGAGGATGAGCTCGTACGTGACCTCGTCGATCGGGATCAGCGCGCTCGGGAGCGCGACCAGCCCGAACGTCGCGACGATCGCCGTGAGCGCGAGGAGGAGCGGGATCCCGGCGGCCACCAGCGCCCCGAAGACGACGATGAGGATGATGAGCGTCACTGGGATGGAGAGGAGTCCGGCCTGCTTGAGGTCGTCCATGAAGGCGCCTTCGACCTCCTTGTCCGCACTGACGCCGAACGAGTCGACGAACAGGTCCGGATGCGCGCTCTGAGCCTCGTCGACGGCGGCGACGACCGGATCGATCTTCGTGGTGGCGTCGTCCGGATCGCCGCGGATCTCGAAGTCGACCAGGGCGGCGCGTCCGTCGCCGGCGATCTGCCCCGCGTTCTCGGGATCCAGCGGCGAGCGGACGTTCTGGACCGCGTCGAGCCCCGAGATCCCGGCGACGACGTCCTCGACGGCCGCCCTGAACGCCGGATCCTTGATCGTCAGCGTCTCGCTCTGGACGAGCACGCTTTCGCCGGCGGGCTGCACGAACTCTTCGTGAAGCAGCTTGTCGATGCGCCCGGACTCGCCCACCCCCGAGGTGGCGGGCTCGATCTGGGTCGTGCCGGTGACGATCCCGAGCGCGAACGCCACGACGACGAACGCGAACCAGCCGAAGATCGCCTTCTTTCGATGCCGAGCGCTCCAGCGGCCCATGCGGCCGGCGATGTTGGTCCTCGGTCTCTGCTCGGAGACCGGGTCGGGGGAGGTCTTCGGCGTCGTCGGACCGTCCGGGTCGTCCTGGATGACACGCGTCTTCATCGTGCTCCTCTCGCAGGTGGGGAACCTGCTCAAAACGTCCCACACGAGCCCGCCGCAGGGAAGGCGGGCGACTTGCCGCGTCGGGGTCGGTTTTCTGGTGTCTTCGGGGCGGGCGCTTCAGGAGCGCAGGTAAAGGAGCACCGCGAGCACGCGACGGGAGTCGGTCGCTCCTGACGGCAGTCCGAGCTTCCCGAAGATGCTCGAGACGTACTTCTCGACGGCGCGGAGGGAGATCACGAGCTTGTCGGCGATGCCCTGGTTCGACCGTCCCTCCGCCATGAGCTCGAGCACCTCGCGCTCCCGCGGCGTCAGGTCGGAGAGCGAGTCGTCCCGTCGCTGGCGGGAAAGAAGCGTCGAGACGATGATCGGATCGATCGCGGAGCCGCCGCGCGCGACGCGCTCGACGGCGCCCACGAATTCCTTGACGTCGCTGATGCGGTCCTTGAGCAGGTAGCCGGCGCCGTCGGCGGACTCGGCCAACAGCTTCATGGCGAGGCCGACCTCGACGTACTGCGAGAGCACGAGCACGCCCACCGACGGATGGCGTGCGTGGAGCTCGAGCGCCGCCTGCATTCCCTCGTCGTTGTGCGTCGGCGGTAGGCGGATGTCGACGATCGCGACGTCGGGCGAGTAGCTCCGCGCCTTGAGGAGGAGATCGTCGGCCGTCTCGCAGCTGCCGACGACGTCGAAGCCGTTCTCGGTCAAGAGCCGCTCGAGCCCCTCGCGCAGGAGGACGCTGTCCTCTGCGATCACGACACGCACGGAATCTCCGCCCGCAGGCGCGTCCCGCCGCCCTGCGGGCTCCACACCCGCAGGCGGCCGTCGAGCGCCTCGACGCGGTCGGCGAGCCCTCGCAGGCCCGTTCCGCGCTCGGTGTCGGCGCCCCCGACGCCGTCGTCGACCACCTCGACGACGACCTGACCGCCCGCTCGTGAGACGACGACGGTGGCCGAGGACGCCTGCGCGTGCTTGCCGACGTTCGTCAGGCTCTCGGACACGAGGTAGAAGGCGGCCATCTCCAGATGCTCGGGCAGCCGGCCCGGGACGGCGACGCTCAGCCGGACCGGGACCGGGGCCCGCGCCGCGAGCTGCTCGAGCGCCACGTCCAGGCCGTGCCCGCTGACGACCGCAGGGTGGATTCCCCGGGCCACCGCACGGAGCTCGTCGAGGGACTTCGCGATCTCGCCCCGGGCCTCGACGAGCCGCAGCCTGGCGTCCGGGTCGTCGTCCAGGCTCTCCTCGAGGCGGCTGAGCTCCAGCGAGAGCGCGATGAGCCGCTGCTGGGCGCCGTCGTGCAGATCCCGCTCCAGCCGCTGCCGCTCCTTCTGCCCCGCCTCGATGACGCGGACGCGCGAGCCGCGAAGCTCCTGGAGACGGGCTCGCAGCTCCGCCTGGAGACGGCCGTTGTCGATGGCGATCCCGGCCGCGGCGGTGACGGCGGCGAGCAGCTCCGGCTCGTCCTCCAGGGCCGGGTCGTGCAGGAGCGCCGCGACGTGCTCGCCGCCGCGGTCGATCTGGGTGGTCGCCCTCCCGTCCCGGCTCGGGAGCCTCACCGGGCGCCCGTCCAGGTCGGCGTAGCTGCCGAACTCGGGGAGCCAGTAGACGAGCTCGAGCGACGGGTCGCGAAGCGCCCGGGCGAGCGCATCACGCAGCTCAGCCGGCGCCGGATCGCCGCGCAGCTCGACGACGAGGTCGCCGACTGCGGAGCGCGCGAGGCGTGAATGGAGGAGCCCGACGAGGAACGCCGCCGGCGCCAGCCCGAGCGCGACGAAGGTGGCCCACCGGATCTCCGCGACGGCGGGCCCGTCGAAGACGAGCGAGCCGAACAGGAGCGCGATCATGACCAGCGCCAGGCCGAAGGCGTCGTAGAGCAGCGCGAGCGAGCCTCGGAGCGGCTGGCCGACCCGCCGGCGGCGCGCGACGAGAACGCCGATTCCGACCAGGCAGCACGCCGCCACGCCCAGCAGCTGCACTCGAGTCACGGCCTCCTGTGCTCCCACGTTGGAAGAGATCTCCAGCAGGTTGTGGGGCCCGAATCCCCCCAGCGTCATCCGGACAATCTCCAGGCCGATCGCAAGCGCGTATGCGGTCGCGAGCAGGACGCGCTGGAACCTGCTGTCCAGCCTGCCGGTCGGGAACGCGAGGAAGACGTGGAGAAAGAGGACGGGCGCCAGCAGGTCGAGCGACTGCCCGATCGTGAACGGGACGTCGCTGGTCGTCCACGAGAGCGTCGTCAGGAAGTTGACGAAGCCGGCGACGATCATGAGCGGGCCGAAGCGGCTCTCGGGCCGGCGCCACCACGCGACGAGGCCGCAGGACACGAACGAGACGGTGATCCAGTCGTTCAGAAGGGCGATCACGAGCGGCTCGCCCAGCTCGGCGCCGATCGCCTCGTTCGTCAGGGCGAAGGCGAGCGCGGTCGCCGCGGCGGCACAGCCCGTGAGTGCCAGGAGCCAGATCGTCGCAGGCGCCGGCCTGCGGGCGCTTCCCGCGTCCGCACCCCCCGCGAGTGCGGCGCTCGCCATGTCGCCTGCTCCTTTCCGCCGCCATTCCGAGATGGACACCGGAATGCAAGGACGTCGGGACTAGGATACTCCTCGCCCGGCGCGGCTCCAAGCCGCTCCTTGCGGCGGCGCCGGATCCCGGAAATACTCGGCCGCGCCTGGCAGGCGAGGATCGGGACGAAGTGCTCTGCGGCCGCAGGAGCTGACTCGACACCGACGACGAACAGGGGGAAGCGATGCGACTCAAGCTCGCAGTAGCGGCTGCGGCCGGCCTCGTGGCAGCGGCCGGCGCGCCCGCCGCAGGTGCCCAGGCGCCCGGCAGCGCGACGGTCGTGCCGCTCCAGATCACCGGGCCGCCGGCCGAGCGGCTCAACCTCGTGATTCTGGGCGACGGCTACCAGGCCCACGAGCTGGACGAGTTCCGGGCCGACGTGGACCGGAACCTGAACGTGCAGTGGAGCATCGAGCCGTTCCGCAGCTACCGGCACTACTTCAACGTCTACCGGCTCGAGATCGTCTCGCAGGACTCCGGCATCAGCTGCGACCCGGACGACGGGAACGTCCGGCGCAACACGCCGCTGCGCCTCAACTTCGCGAGCGTCTGCCCGGCGCCGCCGCTGGCGCGCGGCATCACGTACGGCCCGGCGCTGACGCCCGGGACGGGCTGCGCAGAGCTCAACGACCCCGGGTGCTCGGGATCGCAGCAGCGTAGCCTCTTCATGGAAACCTACCTCGAGCCGCTCGGTGTCTCCGGGCAGAACGTGCAGACGCTCGCGCTGGCCAACACCTTCACGTACGGAGGGATCGGCGGCACGTCGGCGACGACGTCCGGCGGCAGCCCGCAGGGGCCGCTCATCTCCACGCACGAGCTCGGGCACTCGCTCGGCCAGATGGCCGACGAGTACCCGTACTCGTCCCGTGACGTCGTTCGACCGTGCTACACGGGCGGCGAGCCGTTCTCGTTCCACCACACGATCCGGACGAGCACGCAGGACATGGTCGACACGCAGCACAAGTGGTGGCGCTGGATCGGCGAGGAGAGCCTGTCGGGCGGCGTCATCGGCCTCTGGGAGGGCGGCAACACCTTCCCCTGCGGCGTCCGGCGCCCGAGCGAGCACTCGATGATGCGCTGGCTCGGCTTCTACTTCGACCAGGTCGGCCGCGAGCACATGACCTACCGGATAACCGGGCGGCGGAACGCGAACGGCATGTCGCTCCTCCACACGCCGCTCGGCGAGGTGGGGCCCGAGGACGTCGTCTGGGTCGAGACGCAACACCCCAAGTACCACGAGTTGACCGTCACCTGGCGCGTGAACGGCGAGATCGTGCCCGGGACGGGCAACAGCCGCAACCTCGATCTAGCCGGCCTCGATGTCGCGGCGGGAGACGACGTCGAGGTGACAGTCCAGGACGAGACCGAGTTCGTGCGCGACCCGGCGTTCAAGAACGGCCCGCGGATGACCCAGACGAGACAGTGGACCGTCGGCGCGGCTCTCCCCGAAACGCCGGTCGACGCCGCGTTAACGCTCTCGACGCCCACCGACCGGCCCGTCGGCGGCGAGGACGTCGTCTTCGTCGAGACGACGCATCCGACCGACCGCGTGCTCGACGTGACGTGGCGGCTCGACGGCGAGGTCGTCCCCAACCCGGCGAACAGCCGCAACTTGGACCTCGGGGCGCGCGACCTCGCGCCCGGCACGCACTCGCTCAGCGCGACGGTGACCGACCCGGCCGACCCGGCCGGCGCCTCGGAGACGCGGTCGTGGACGGTCGACAACGTCCTCCCCACCGCGCCCCGCGAGCTGTCCGAGCCGCTGACCGCGCTCTCGCGCGTCACGGAGCACAACGTCTACTTCGGGGAGTTCGACATGGGCCTCGAGCCGACCGACGACCAGCCCGGCTTCGTCGTGGGCGAGTTCCGCCTCAACGGCGACGGCTGGTTCAACTACTTCGGGTTCCCCGAGCAGCCCGAGGGAACGCCCTTCACGTTCTCGCACTCGGGCAAGGACGTGAAGGCGCTCACCTACGGGAACCTCGGAACCGGGGGCCTCTCGAAGGCGACCTTCGAGCAGTCGTTCACCGACGCGCATCCCAGCGGCGGCTTCGAGCCGGGCTACGGCACGCACACAGTCGAGCACCGGGCGATCGACGCCGCCGGCAACATCGGCGACGCCGACCACTTCCGGGCGACCGTGCTGCCCGGCGGCTCTCCGGCGTGCACGGCCACGGTGGCGGGTGACCGCGCCGGCCGCTTGGTCGTGCAAAGCGGCGTGACCTGCATCGCCGGCGGGACGATGAACGGGGGCGTCACGGTGCGTCCGGGCGCCTCGGTCGTCGTCCTCGACGGCACGAGGATCAACGGCGGGCTCACGGCCGACGGAGCCGCGGTCGTCCACGTCTTCGGCGCCCGGGTGAACGGCGACGCGGCCGTCTCGGGGACGACCGTCGACCTCATCGTCGCCGGATCGGTCTTCAGCGGCTCCCTCACGGTGACCGGCAACCGCTCGGCCGACGTGACGATCCCGAGCGGCGAGATGCGCAACTACGGCGTCGGGCTCGTCGGCAACGTGGTCGGTGACGACCTCGACTGCGCCGGCAACGATCCCGGAGTCACGGACTTCGGGGCGGCGAACACGGTCGGAGGCGCGCAGTCCGGCCAGTGCGCCGGCCTCTGAGGCGGGGGGAAGAGCGACAGACGGCCGGCCCCGGCGACGGGGCCGGCCTTGCCGCTCAGCGCGCCGGGACGTGTGCGACCTTGTCCGGGTTGAGGATCGAGCGGACGGCGACGACGACGCCGTCTGCGATCTCCAGCGCTGCGACCCAGACCGCACGGCCGTCCGGGCCGTAGAAGACGAGTCCCGGCTCGCCGTTCACGCGCGCCGGCCGGTGCACGAGCCCCTGCGCCCACGCCTGGCGGCCCCAGCCGATCAGGGCCTTCGCGACGCGCTCTGCCCCGACGAGCGGCTTCGGCACGGACGGCGCCTTCCCGCCGCCGTCGCCGTAGACCGTCGCGTCGGCGGCGAGCAGCTCGACGAGCCCCTGGGTGTCGCCCTCCTCCCAGGCGGCCAGGAACCGGCGGGCCACCTCCTCCCGCTCCTCGCGGGAGACGTCGAACCGCCTCCGGCCCTCCTCGATGTGCCGGTGGGCCCGCGTCAGGATCTGGCGGCAGTTCTCGGGGCTCTTGCCGACGATGCGACCCACCTCCTCGTACGGATAGTCGAAGACCTCGCGGAGCAGGAAGACGGCGCGCTCGACGGGCGAGAGCTTCTCGAGCAGATGGAGGAACGCGAGCGAGAGAGAGTCGGCGGTCTCGGCGTGGCGGACGGCCTCGTCGTCGACGAGCGGCTCGGGCAGCCACTCCCCGGGGTAGACCTCGCGCCGGGCGCGCGCCGAGCGGAGCCGGTCGATCGCCAGACGGGTCGTCACCGTGGCGAGGTACGCCTTCGGAGAGTCGGCCTCCGCCTCGGCCTCCGCGTAGCGGAGGAACGCGTCCTGGACGACGTCCTCCGCCTCCGCGACCGACCCGAGCATCCGGTAGGCGATCGAGAACAGGTAGGGGCGCAGCTCCTCGTGGGCGTCCACGTCCACGTGGACGGGATAGCAGACCCGGGTGTGACACCGTCACGGGACCGGGCTCCAGCTCGTCTCCGGTACGAAAGCACGAGGAAAGGAGACAAGCGATGCGAGTCTTCGTCGCAGGAGCAACCGGGGCGCTCGGTTCGCGCCTCGTCCCCCAGCTCGCCGAGCGCGGTCACACCGTGATCGGCACGTCGCGCTCGCCGGAGAAGGCGGCCCACCTACGCGGCCGGGGAGCCGACCCCGTGGCTCTCGACCTGCTCGACCCCGGAGCGGTCCGCGACGCGGTCGCCGCCGCCCGGCCCGACGCGATCGTCCACCAGGCGACCGCGCTCGCCGGGCTGAGCGACTTCAAGCACTTCGACAGGAGCTTCGCCCAGACGAACCGCCTCCGCACCGAGGGCACGGACGCGTTGCTCGCGGCCGCGCGCGAGGTCGGCGTCGCCCGCGTCGTCGCGCAGAGCTTCGCCGGCTGGCCGTACGCGCGCGAGGGCGGGCGCGTCAAGATCGAGGAGGACCCACTCGATCCGGCGCCCGTGCCGGCGATGCGGGAAACGCTCGCTGCGATCCGCCATCTCGAGCGGACGGTGGTCGCCGCCGGTGGCATCGCGCTCCGCTACGGCGGCTTCTACGGCTCGCCCGACGACGCCCAGCTGGAGCTCGTGCGCAGGCGGCGCTTCCCGCTCGTCGGCGACGGCGGCGGCGTCTGGTCGTTCGTGCACCTGGACGACGCAGCGGCGGCGACCGTCCTCGCCGTCGAGCACGGCGAGCCCGGGATCTACAACGTCGTCGACGACGAGCCGGCGCCGGTCCACGAATGGCTGCCCGCATTGGCCGCCGCGATCGGCGCGAAGCCGCCCCGCCGCGTGCCGCGCCGGCTGGCCCGGCTGGCGGCGGGCGAGGCGGGCGTGGCGCTCATGACGGAGAGCCGCGGCGCCTCGAACGCGAAGGCGAAGCGCGAGCTCGGCTGGGAGCTCCGCTACCCGAGCTGGCGCTCGGGGTTCCGGGAGGCGTACGGCGGCGCCCGCAGCAGCGGGTCGTCCGCGTCGGCCCCGGGCCGGGTCCCGGCAGCCCACCGGGCGTGAGAGACCGCACGAGGAGGGGGCGCGCACGCGCCCTCTCCTCTACGGGCGCGGGTCCGAGTCGCGGAAGATGCGCATCGGCAGACCGGCGAGCGCCTCGCCGCCCTCCGCGGTGACGAGCCAGGTGTCCTGCATGTAGAGGCACGAGCGCCCGTCGTCGGCAATCGCATGCGGGTGCATGGAGAAGACCATGTTCTCGGCCAGCTCGGTCTCGATCCCTTCGCCGATCTTGGGGAACTCGATCATCGTCATCCCGATCGAGTGGCCCGTGACGTGGCCGAGCGTGTAGCCGCGGTCGACGAAACCCTTCGAGACCGCCCGGTGGACGTCGTGGGCGCTCGCCCCCGGGCGCATCGCGCCCGCGGCCGCCTCAATGTACTCCTCGTAGGCCTCGAGCATCCGCTTCGTCGCCTCGCCGGGCTCGCCGTCGGCGGCGACCGCCCGCGAGACCTCGACCCAGTGGCCGCCGGGCCCGGCGATCTCGAGCGAGGG
>JAICGP010000001.1 GCA_025923055.1 Thermoleophilia bacterium | reverse complement strand
TCCCGCTCCTTGAGGCGCTCGAGCACCGCGCGCAGATGCGGGTTCAGCTCGCTACCGGGAGCGGTCTGGCCCCTGTTACCGGAGTCTGGCGTGCTTGCGGCGTTCTCCGGTAGCACGGGTTCGAATCCCGTATGCGCCTCTCTGGCCGTAATGCCATGCGTGATCCGCATGGTCGAGCGGGTCAGCTGATCTCGAGCGTCGGAAGTGCGTCCCCCTGCGTACTCGGTGCGCACCCTCTGGATGCCCTTTCCGCCCGCCCGCGCCCTTCTTCGGCGCTTGTGCGCTTCTTGACAAGGAGCCTCCGGTTTGCCTTACTCCAGGCTTCGTTCGTCCAACCCCGGGAGGAAAGATGAGCACGTTTCGGCGTTTCGCTCTCGTCTTCGGTTTGGCGGCCATAGCCGCTGCGCTACTCGTCCCGAGCACTGCGGTCGGGAAGAACATCGGGGGATGCCCCGAAGGCGGGAGCGACAAGTGGGACTTGGTCACCGTCGAGAGCCTCGGCGTACCCCCGGAAGACCAGAGCGGCCTTGCCTCGCTCGACGGAAACGGTGACGGCTGGACGTGCATCAAGCCTTTGCCGCCGTTCGGTGAGGGAGCGTTCGTCTTCCGCGACAACACGGTCGGAAGCGCCTGAGACCGGCGAGGCATGGGCCTGACTGACGTAGCTCAACGCGACGCTGGTCAGGCCCTTACCGCCGCCGCCAGGCTGGGCCGCCAATTCGGCGATGACCACCGGCCGAGCGCGAACCGGCGCGGGCCGTTCAGCCGTTCACGTAGTCACCCGTCGCGGCGCAGGGGTCCTGGGCCGAGCCCATGACCGCGATGTCCCCGTCCGCCCCGGGCACGCCGAGGTGCACCAGCACGTGCAGGGGATGCCTGCGGTTCAGCGGCAGGTTGTCGAGGCCGCCCGCCGCGTCGTCGGCGTCGACGTTCGGGTTGTTGCTGAAAAGCACGGCCGGAAGGATCTGATACTTCTCGTTCCCCGCGGCGGCGAGGATCGCGCACTTGCCGTTGGGCAGGATCAGCACGTGCGTGTGATCGGCGCGGGCCACGCTCGCCCCTGCGAGCGCGATCAGCGCAGCCAGGCCCGCAACGAGCAGTCGTCTCATGACCTGTCCCTCCTTCTGGGCGAGTCCCCCCTCGAGGCGGCATCCTTAACCGAGGGGTCTCTCCCTGTCCACCTCAATCCGTCCTCGTTCTCAGGCTCCTCGGCGCACGGGGTCGAGCGGACGCGTCAGCGACCAGATCACCCACACCGCGAGCGCGATGATGAGGAGCGACCAGAACGGGTAGTACGGGATGAAGAAGAAGTTCGCGATCGCGGCGAGCACCGCCAGCGCGATGCCGACGACGCGGGCCCACGTGCTCCCCCCGAAGAGCGAGAAGCCGGCGAGGATCATCACGATCCCGAGGACGAGGTGGATCCATCCCCAGGCGGTCACGTCGAGCTCGAAGGTGTAGTTCGCGGCCACGACGAAGAAGTCGTCCTCGAAGATCGCCGCGAGCCCGGAGATCGTCTGGAAGAGCCCCAGCACGACGAGCATGACGCCGGCGAACGCGATGCCGCCGACCGCCCAGCCGCTGAGGGGCTCCCGCGCTCGTGTGGTCTCGTACTCACTCATCTTGGCTCCTTTCTCCGAACCGGACAGTGGACGTCCCTCGGGCTACCAGTCCTCGCGCACCGCGAGGTAGATGACCGCCCCGGCGATCGGCAGGAGCACGATCGCGAGCAGCCACATCGCCTTCGCCCCGCCGGACAGCCTCGGGTTGCGGAAGAGGTCCACGAGCACGTAGCCCCAGGTCGCGAGGACGGCGAGGTTCACGAGCGGGAAGAGAAGGCCCTCGAAGACCGCGACGTCGGCGAAGAGAGAGGTGGCCGTCCTCACGACCGCGAGCCCCGTTCGGCGGTCGGGCCGAAGCTCTCACCGTGAACGACGAGCGCGTTGATGGCCACGACCGCGATCGCGATCGTGAGCACCGCCCAGAGCGGAAACGCCGCCAGGAATGCGATCTGGCCCGTTGCGACGAGCATGAGGAGGATGACTCCGGCGACTCTCGCCCACCGCTTTCCGGCGAGGATGCCGAGGCCGGCGAGCAGCTGCAGGCCGCCGAGCACGAACCAGATTCCCGCCCAGCCGTCGTAGTCCCAGACGAGGAGCCCGTCGGGCGTCACCGCGAAGTACGTCTCCTGTGCGGCTGCGGCGATCCCCTGGATGACGTTGAACGCTCCGATGAGGATCACGAGGATTCCGGCGAAACGGACGCGACCAGACCGGTCGACGGAGGCGTCCCGCGTGGAGCGCTCGCCCGCCTCTAGCCCGGACACCGACATCCCCGGTTCGCTGGGCGAAGTCGCCCGCACGCGGCGCATCGGGCCGGGCGGGCGCGCTCCTCGAGGAGGTTCGTCCGCAGGGCGACCCCCGCCAGGACGAGCCCGAGACCGCTTCCCAGCGCGAGCAGAGCGAGGACGGACGGCTCGACCGCCTCAGGCACCGAGCCTCCAGTGTCTCGAGGGCGTGTGCACGAGCGCGAGCGTTGCAGCCGAGAGGCAGGCTGACCTCACCCGCCGCCCCGGTTTCACCCGGGTGACTCGCACTCGCTCCTCCGCGGGCCGCGCGCCCGAGCGCCCATGTGCCGGGCGCGCGCTGCTTTGGCCGGCAATGCTCATGCCCCGGCCAGGGCCCTGCGCTTCAGGTCCTCGTACTCCTGGTCGTTCAGCACGCCCTGGCTGCGAAGCTCAGCGAGCTTCGAGAGCTCGTCCGCAGTCGAGACGCCTGCGACGGCGCGCTGCGCTGCCTCGATCTGCGTCGCGGCACGGACGTCCTGCGGCGTGACCTTGGGACGGGCGATGATGTAGATCAACGCCCCGAGGAACGGCAGGACGAACAGGAGGACGATCCAGCCCGCCTTCGCCCAGCCCGAATGGTCGTCGCGACGGAGGATGTCGCCGAAGAGCGAGATGAACACCCAGAAGTACATCACCCAGAAGAACGCGACGACCATCCACCAGAAGACGTCCAGGAACGATTCCGCCAAGAGCATCTCCGCCTTCTCCTTTCGTTGGGCGGGCGCCTGCGGCCGAAGCCGACCGCGGGCGTCCCGCGGTGCCGAGTCTCGGCCCGCGGGCGGCACGAGTCCTCACCCGCCCGCTCGTTCACCCGGGTGAACGGCGTGCGGCTCGCTGCGATGCGGGAGAGGCCTACGGCCTGGGCGCCGGGGACGCGCCGGGCGTCCCGTGAGCTTCCCACAAACGGCGCAGCGCGAGCGGCCCGAAATCCTGCTTTCGCAGCAGCGTCCTGGCCCCGCAGGAGTCGATCTCCCGGGGAAGCTCCGCTCGTCGGTCGATCGACACGAGGACGATCACGGCCGGCGCGTGCGCAGCACGGAGGCGCCGCGTCGTCTCGAGCCCGTCCATGCCCGGCATGCGAACGTCCATGAGGACGAGATCGGGGCTCGTCCTGGCGACGAGCGCGAGCGCCTCGTCGCCCGAAGCGGCGGCGCCGACGAGCTCGAACCCGGGCGTCGCCTCGATCACCTCGAGGGCGACTCGCCTGAAGTGCGCCTGATCGTCCACGACGAGAACGCCGACCGGGCCCCGTTGCTCCTCCGACATCTCGCCGAAACCTTCGTCCGGCGGCGAGCCCCGCGCAATGGGGCTCGCCGGTCTCGCGCACGGTGGCCGACACGTCTCTCTCCGGACGTGCGCGCATGCCCGCCCGCCTGCCCTGTGACTATCGTGACCTCGTGCCGATTCGCGTCGCGCTCGCGGACGACAGCCTCCTCGTCCTCGAAGGTCTTCAGCAGATCCTCTCCTCCGAGCCCGACGTCGAAGTCGTCGCGTCGTGCGGAGATCTCCCCTCCCTCCTCGAGGCGGTCGAGACGACGCAGCCCGACGTCGTCCTCACGGACATCCGCATGCCGCCTTCCGGAACCGACGAAGGCATTCGGCTGGCGGTCGAGCTGCGGCGCCTCCATCCGGAGGTCGGCGTGGTCGTCCTCAGCCAGTACGCGGAGCCTCGCTATGCGCTGGCCCTGCTCGAGGCCGGCTCCGACCGGCGCGGGTACCTCCTGAAGGAGCGCGTCCACGACCGGGCCCAGCTCGTCTCCGCCATCGAGTCGGTGGCGAGCGGCGGGTCGGTGATCGACCCCCGGATCGTCGAGGTGCTCGTGGCGGCGAGCGCGCGCCGCGAGCAGTCGCCGCTCGCGGAGCTGACGCAGCGTGAGCAGGAGGTGCTCGCCGAGATCGCCCAGGGCAAGAGCAATGCCGCGATCGCCGAGTCGCTCGTCCTCACGAAGCGCGCCGTCGAGAAGCACATCAACTCGATCTTCCTCAAGCTCGGCCTCTCCGAGGCGGAGAACGTCAGCAAGCGCGTGATGGCGACGCTCCTCTTCCTCGCGGAGGCGCCCGTGGCTACCCCCGAGCCGGGGCCCTCCGGAACCTCCTAGAGCAGCCGCCGGCGCCGGAATCCCGCGGTATCGCACCCCTGCGGGTTGGGATGCGCGCACCACGGCATGTTCGGTGCGAGCTTCATTGCCCCGCAGCACGTCCGCGAGCGAGATTTGGCGGCGGCGAAGACGTCGAGCGGAGGGAGAGCCGTTGTCAAGCGCGCAGGTCGCGGACGAGACGATCGTTGGTCGGAGGCCGAACCCCTCGGCCATCTTCGAGGCGAAGCTCGAGGGCGTCCGCTGCTCGAGCGAGGTGCTCCCCCGCCCCCGGCTGACCGGCGTCCTCGCGGAAGCGCGCCCGACGCTCGTCTTGCTGGCGGCACCCCCGGGCTTCGGGAAGACGACCGTGCTCGCGCAATGGCGGGAGGCCGACGGCCGCCCGTTTGCATGCGTCTCCCTCGACGGCGCCGACAACGACCCGGCCGTCTTCTGGAGCTACGTCGTGGAGGCGATTCGCAGGTTCCAGCCGAGCTTCGGCGCGTCCGCCCTGGCCGCGCTGCCCGCCTGCCGCGCCGACGTTGCCGAGACGGTCCTCCCGGCGATCCTGAGCGAGCTCGAGTCGCTGGGCGACGAGATCGTCCTCGTCCTCGACGACTACCAGGTGATCGAGAGCCGCGAGTGCCACGACTCGGTCGCCTTCCTCCTGGAGCGCCGTCCGAGGAACGTCACCGTCGCGCTCTCCTCACGCTCGGATCCACCAATCCCGATCGGGCGGTTGCGAGCCACGGGCGAGCTGCTCGAGGTCCGCGCCCTCGACCTCTGCCTCACGCGCGACGAGGCGGCCGCGTTCCTCAACGAGACGCTACAGCTCGGGCTCTCGTCCGAGAGCGTGACCGTGCTCCATGAGCGGACCGAGGGCTGGCCGGTGGGAGTCCAGCTCGCGTCGCTCTCCCTGCGCACGGTCCGCGATCCGACCGCCTTCGTCGCGCGCTTCGGCGGCTCGAGCCGGCACGTCGTCGACTACTTGGCGGAGGTCGTGCTCGATACGCTCGAGCCCGACGTCCGGGAGTTCCTGCTCGAGACCTCCATCCTCGAGTCCATGAACGGGGCGCTCTGCGACGCCGTCACCGGTCGGGAGAACTCCGCAGCCGTCCTCCTCGCCATCGAGCGGGCCAACCTTTTCCTCCTCCCGCTCGACGACCGGCGCGAGTGGTATCGCTACCACCAGCTGTTCGCCGAGACGCTGCGCACCCAGCTCGCGAGGCGCGACGAGGAGCACAGGCGAGAGCTGCACCGGCGCGCGTCCCGGTGGCTCGGCGACGAGGGTCGCGTCTTCGAGGCCGTTCGCCATGCGATCGCCGCCGGGGACCTCGACGCCGCTGCCGACCTCGTGGCCGAGCGGTGGGTCACGGCCGTCCTGGTCGAGCGCGCGGAGCCGATCCTTCGTTGGCTCGACCTGCTGCCGGCCGCCCGCGTCGAGCACGACGCCCGGCTCGCGCTCGCGAGGGCCTGGGCGCTGTCCAGGCTCGACCGCCGCGAGGAGGCGCTCGAGGCGCTGGCGGACGCCGAGGCAGCTGAGAGCGCGGAGACGTTCGCGGACGGGACTTCGCTCGAGGCGCTCGGCGCGCTCGCACGGGCGTGCTTCCCCTACGGCGACGCGCGGACGATGGCCTCGGCGGCCGCGCGCGCGTCCGAGCTCGAAGGCGAGCGGCGCTCGGCCTGGCAGCCGACGGTGCTCTTCGCGCTCGGGTCGGCGCTCGTCTGGGGCGGCACGACGACCGACGCACTGACGCCGCTTCGGCAAGCGGCCCGCCTCGCCGGCCGGCGGCAGCAATGGCTCGTGGCCTCCGCCTCCAGGGCGCTGCTCGCACGCGCGCTGCTGTCCGTCGGGGACATGAGCGGCGCCCGTGCCGCTGCCGCCGTCGCCGTGGAGCTCGTCGAGGCCCACGGCCTCGCGGACGAGCCCAGCTCCGGGTTCGCCTACACGGCTCTCGGCGTCGTCCGCGCGTCCGAGGGGGAGCTCCACGAGGCGTCCGTGCTCCTCCAGCGGGGGCTTGCGAGGCTACGCGCGCGCGGCGAGGAGCTCTTCGTTGCCGACGCGCTTCTCGCGCTCGCGCCCGTCCGCCGAGCGCTCGGCGCCCGCGAAGAGGCGCGGGCGCTCCTCGCCGAGGCGCGGGCGCTGGTCCAAGGCTGTACGGATCCCGGCGAGCTGCGCGAGCGGCTGGAGGAGGTGACGCGCACGATGGTTCCGGCTCACCGGAGGATCGACGGCGACAGCGAGCTCACGGAGCGCGAGCTGGAAGTGCTTCGCTACCTGGCGGACGGCCTCGCCAAGCGCGAGATCGGGGAGATCCTCTTCCTGTCCTTCAACACGATCCACTCGCACACGAAGTCGATCTACCAGAAGCTCCGGGTGTCGTCGCGCCAGGCCGCGGTTCAGCGGGCCCGGGAGCTCGGTGCCATCTGAGCAGGGCGGCAGGAGATCACCCGGGTGAACCACAATCGTGGGTGACGCCGCTCTGTCCCGCCGGCGGCAAGGTCCACGCGTGAGCGCGAACACGACCCGGGCGGAGGGCGAGAAGGGCAGCGGCGACCATCGCATCCTCGTTCCGGTCCTCGTCGTCCTCGGCGCCGTCTGCCTGCTGGTCTCGACGATCAGCGTCTGGATCCGCGACGTCGCGCTCGACCCCGACAGCTGGGCCGATCACAGCGGCCAGCTGCTCGAGAGCGAGAACGTTCGCGACGCGCTGGCGGTCCACATCGTCGATCAGGCGTACGCGTCGGCCGACGTGGAGGAACGGCTCGAGGAAGCGCTTCCCGAACGGCTCAAGCCCCTCGCCGGGCCGGCCTCGTCACAGCTTCGGGGCGTGGCCTACGAGCGAGCCAGCCAGGCGCTGACGAGGCCGCGCGTCCAGGAGCTCTGGCGGGCGACCAACCGGGCCGTGAACGCGCAGCTCCTGGCGGTCATCGAGGGCGAGACCGAGCGCGTGCAGCTGACCGGGGATGCGGTCGTCCTGGACGTCGACCAGATCGTCGAGAACGTGGCCGGCCGCATCGGCGTCGGCGAGGGGGCGACCGAGACCGTGCAGGAGCGCGTGGAGCCGATCGTGATCATGCGCTCCGACCAGCTCTCGACCGTCCAGACAGCCGTCGAGGCGCTGAAGGCACTCTCCTTCTGGCCGTTCATCCTCGGGCTGGCCCTGTGGGCCGGCGCGGCGTACCTGGCGGGAGGGCGGCGGCGCGAGGCGGTTCGCATGATCGCCGTGAGCCTGATCCTCCTCGGAATCGTGCTGCTCGTCATCCGTCGCCTCGGCGGCAACCTGGTGGTCGACGGCCTCGTCGAGGCGGAGTCCCTCAAGGCGGCCGCGGCCGACGTGTGGGCGGTGTTCACCTCCCTGCTCGCCGAATCGGCTGCGGCGGGCATCCTCGTCGGCGCGCTCGCCCTCCTGGGCACGTGGGCCGCGGGGCCCACGGCGCCTGGGACGGCGGTCCGGCGCCGGCTCGCGCCGACATTCCGCGAGCGGCCCGCCCTGCCCCATGTCGTCCTCGCCACCGTTCTGCTTCTCGTCCTCCTCTGGGGGCCGACCGGGACGCCGCGGCGCTTCGTCTCCGTCCTGGTGGTCACGGGCCTCGCCTTCGTCGGTCTGGAGCTCTTCCGCCGGCGGACGGTGGCGGAGTTCCCGCACGCCGTCCGAGGCGAAGGAGCCTGGTCGCCGGGCTCGTTCCGACGAGCGCGCACGGCCGACGGTAGCGCGCCTCCGGCGGAGGCTCAGCCGGCGGCCAAGCTCGAGCGCCTAGAGCGCCTCGCCGCCCTCAGGGAGCGTGGCGCGCTCACCGACGACGAGTACGAGGCCGAGAAGACGCTCGTTCTCTCGGGCTAGGCGGACCGAAGAGCGCGCCTGGACGGTCACGCGACTGCGGTGATCGCAAACGCGAGGCCGAATCCGAGCGTCGTCGCCAGGCCGATCTGCTTGCCGCCGTGCTCGAAGGCCTCGGGCATCATCGTGTCGGCGAGCATCGTGAGGATCGCCCCGCCGGCGAACGCCAGGACGAACGACAGCGTGCGTACTGAGGCTCCGTCCAGCAGGGCGAACCCGAGCAAGGCGGCGAGGCCGGTGACGAGCATGACCCCCGCCCACAGCCCCAGGATTCGCCCGCGAGACCACGCGCTGGCGGCGAGACCGCTGGTGGCCGCCATCGCCTCCGGGAGGTTGGCGAGGAAGACCGCGGCGATCACGGCGACGCTCACGGAGCCGCCCTCGAGCAGGCTGAGCCCGACCACCATTGCCTCCGGCACGCCGTCGAGCACGATTCCGAGGACGATGCCGAGCGCCGCTCCGGAGGCCTGCTCGCCTTCGGAGCTCTTCCTGCTCCGGCCGCCGAGACGGCCGATCAGCAGGTCGCCGCAGTGGAAGGTGACCGCGCCCGCCGCCAGGCCGAGCGCGACCCCGCCGCTCCCGGCGCCGACCTGGAACGCCTCCGCGACGAGCTCGTAGGCGACCGCGCTGATCAGCACTCCTGCCCCGAAGGCCATGATGAGACCGAGCACTCGACCGCCGATCCGCACCCTGAGCGCGACCCACCCGCCGATGACGAGGGACGAGCCGGCCACGAGCCCCCAGAGGAAGGCTTCGCCCATCCGCGGGGCCTAGACCGGGCCGCTCGTCGAAAGCGGCTGCTCGGAAGCCGGCGGTTCGGCGTCCGCGGCGAAGGGCCCGAGCAGCGCGTCTGCATCCTCGGCCCGCGCTGCGAGCTCGATCGAGCCGCCGCAGGCGAGCTCACACGTCGCGACGACCGGCGCGTCTCCGATCCGATACAGACGGTCTCGCTCGGCGGCGCCGGCCGGCCGCACCGCCGCGTCCGTGACCCAGAGGAGCCCCTCCTTCCACGCTGCGGGGCTGCCCCGGAAGGCGAACACGTCGTGCACCCAGACGCCGTGCCCGGGCACCCAGCGATCCTTGCCGGGCCGCCGGACTCGCACGGGGACGTTCCCGGGCCGTCGCCGCAGCCCGCGGTTGCGGAGGGCGACGAGGAGGATCCCCACGGCGCAGAACCAGAGCGGGATGCCGATCGCGAGCAGGATCGCCCAGATCACGCGGTTGGCCCGTCCTCGTCACGCTCGCTCCGCGCACAGCGGAAGCCGACGTTTCCGGTCGAGCTGTCAGGCTCGTTCCCCTGCCTCGCCGCGACGCGGTAGCGGCGGCAGTAGGAGTGGTGGCAGAGGTACGAGCCGCCCTTCTGCACCTTGCGCTTCCCGTGCGGGGGGCCGTGCGGGTCGCGCCGCCTGTCCCGCTGGCGGAACGTCGCATGGAACCAGTCGGCCGTCCACTCCCAGACGTTGCCGGTCGTCTCGAAGAGCCCCAAGCCGTTCGGCGGGAACGTGTCGACCGGACACGTGCCGACGTGGCCGTCCGCCCGTGTGTTCTCGTGCGGGAAGGGCCCCTGCCAGACGTTCATGCGATGCTCGCCGCCCGGCTCGCGCTCGTCGCCCCACGGAAAGGCCTTTCCCTGGAGCCCTCCTCGCGCGGCGAGCTCCCACTCCGCCTCGGTGGGAAGACGCACGCGGCGCGAGGCGCAATATGCCTGCGTGTCGTTCCAGGAGACGTGGACGACCGGATGGTCCAGCCGCCCGTCCAGATCGGACTGGGGGCCGTCGGGGTGGCGCCAGTCGGCACCCTCGACCTGGCGCCACCAGGGCGCCTGGGCGACGGCCCGCGTCGGTGGGAAGTCGTCCGGCAGGAACCCTGCGAAGACGAACGACCACCCGAAGCGCTCGGCGTCCGTCACGTAGCCCGTCGCCTCGACGAAGCCGGCGAAGTCGGCGTTCGAGACGGCGCAGGCGTCGATGGAGAAGGGGCCGACCTCGACCTCGCGAACCGGCGCCTCACCGTCCTCGGGATAGGCAAGGCGATCCTCGCTGCCGAGGAGGAACGGGCCGCCGGCGACCGGGACCATGCCGTCGCGTCGGTTCCACGTCGCGACCGGCATCCGAGGCGGCGGAGCCGTCGTGTCCCGGCCGGGCGCGGGCGCGCAGCAGCTTCCCGCGGTCGTCGCGTCCTCCCGCGGCACCACGCTCAGATGCCGAGGATCTGCTTCTTCTTCGCGTCGAACTCCGCGTCGTCGATGATGCCCTGGTCGCGCAGGCTGGCGAGCTTCTGGAGCTCGGCGGCGTAGTCCGGCTCCACCGGGGCGGCCTGCGCCGGCGGAGGCGCCGGCTCCTCGTAGCCGCCGCTCATCGCGTCTTGGAGATACGCCTGCCGGCGGGACGTGCGCCGCGCCGTGCGGCGGGCGACCCTACGGGACGGTCCGAACATCGTCGTTCTCCTTTCTCGATCGTGCGTCTACGAGCTGGTCGCCGCCGCCTCGTCGGCGGCGAGCACGCCGATCGCGACGAGGTCGAGGGGGTGGATGAAGCCGTCGCTGATCCGGAAGCCGCCGGCGCGGACGATGGCATCCCGGAGCGGAATCGCCCACCGGTGCTCGAGCAGGATCAGCGCCGCGGCCGTGTCCTCCGGGATCTCGGCGACGACGTCCCAGGCCTCCTCCTCGTCGAAGATGTCGACGCCCTCGGCCGTCGCCTCCGCGCCGAGCTCGGCTCCCGCCTCGGCGCCCTCGGCCCCCGCCATCCCGGCTCCGATCAGCGCGCCGACGACGGCGCCGAACTCCGCCGCCTCCTCGTCGCTCAGATCGCTGCGCTCGAGCACGGTCACCTCGCCCTTCGCGTCCTTGTAGACGGCGAGCGCGTCGATCACGCGGACGACGTCGTTCTCCTTCAGCCGGTCGAGCTCGGCGAGGATCTCGCCCCTGAAGTCGGGCTGCTGGAACCCGAGCACGAGCAGCTGGACGGGTCCAATTGCCATCACGTCTCCTTTCGCGGTTCGTCGCGAGTATCGCAGGCTCCGGCGGCGCCGAACACCGCCCGGCCCGGACGTTCACCCAGGTGAAGAGAGGCCTACTGCCTCGCCATCGCGACCGCGAGGCGCTCCTCCGGCGCGATGAGGTGGTCGGCGTCTTCCGCGGCCGCGTCGATGTCGATCTGCACCCAGTCGATCCGGCCCGTGAACGCATTGTCGTGCGGCCCGTACTCCGGCGACACGAGCGCTCCGCCCTCCCGGCCGACGTCGCACGTGTCGTCGGCGGAGAAGATCATCGCCGCCGTCGCGTCCACGCGGCCCTCGCCGACCTGCTCGCCGTCGACGTAGAGCCGGACCGTGCCCCCCTTGCCGAGCCCGCCGCCGTCGTAGGCGAACTCCATCCGCACCTGGTGCCGCCCCGCAGGAAGCGCGTCCCCACCACGGACGAAGAAGTGCTGGATGCCGAGGAGGTTGTAGCAGTACGTGGGCACGCTGTCCCTCGCGTAGAGCGACCAGCCGCCGATGCTGCCGCCCTGCGCGATGATCACGCCCCTCGCACCCTCGTCGGGGACCTCGATCTCGGCGGTGACCGAGTGCGACTTGTTCTTGATGTTGAGGACGGAGTGCTCCGAGAGCCTTCCCATACCGCCGAAGAGGAGCTGCGAGCTGCCGCGGATGAGCGTCGGCCGGCCGGCGAGGTCCGGGTTCACCCGCTCGCCGGAGCGGTCGTCGAGGGGTAGCACGTTGTACCTCCTCGCCTCGTCGAGCCAGAGATCCTTGAGCTTCTCGAGCTTCTCCGGGTGCTCGTCCGCCAGGTCGCGGGCCTGGCTCCAGTCCGAGGACACGTCGTAGAGCTCCCAGCGGTCGTCCTCGAAGGCCGGCATCTCCCCGCCGATGAGGATCCAGGGCGTCTTGTGCTTCGTGCACGCGGTCCAGCCCTGGTGGTAGATGGCGCGGTTCGCGAACATCTCGAAGTACTGCGTCTCGTGGCGCTCGGCGGCGGCGCCGTCGCGGAGCGCGTAGAGCATGCTCACCCCCTCCATCGGCCGCTGCTCGACCCCGTGCACCGTGCTCGGCTCCGGGACGCCCGCCACCTCGAGGATCGTCGGAGCAACGTCGATCACGTGGTGGAACTGGGAACGGATCTCACCCTTGGCGGGGAAGCCGTTGGGCCAGTGGACGATCGTGCCGTTGCGCGTGCCGCCCCAGTGGGAGGCGACCTGCTTCGTCCACTGGTAGGGCGTATCCATCGCGTGCGCCCAGCCGACGGCGTAGTGGTTGTAGGCGTCGGGCCCGCCGAAGTCGTCGAGCCGCTCGAGCATGAAATCCGGCGTCTCGAGCGCGGCGGCGCCGTTGAAGTTGATCATCTCGTTGAACGTGCCGTGCAACGTGCCCTCGGCCGAGGCGCCGTTGTCCCCGATGATGTAGTAGACGAGCGTGTCCTCGAGGACGCCGAGGTCCTCGAGCGCGTCGACGAGCCGCCCGAAGTGGAAGTCTGTGTGCTCGAGGAAGCCGGCGTAGATCTCCATCTGCCGGGCGAGGACCGGCTTCAGCTCCTCTGGCATGTCGTCCCAGGCTGGGATCTCGTCGTGGCGCTCGGTGAGCTCGGCCTCAGGTGGGATGACACCCAGCTCCTTCTGCCGGGCGAACGTCTCCTCACGCACCGCGTCCCAGCCCTGGTCGAACGCGCCTCGATACTTGTCGGCCCACTCCTTCGGCACGTGGTGCGGCGCGTGCGCCGCTCCCGGCGCGAAGTAGACGAAGAATGGCTTGTCCGGCATCAACGCCTTCTGCTGGCGCACCCACGAGATGGCCCGGTCGGTCATGTCCTCCGTGAGGTGGTAGCCCTCCTCAGGCGTCTTCTCGGGCTCGACCGGCGTTGTGCCGTCGTAGATCGCCGGGTAGTACTGGTGCGCCTCGCCGCCGATGAACCCGAAGAAGTGCTCGAAGCCGCTGCCGGTCGGCCACGCGTCGAACGGACCCATGGGACTCGTCTGCCAGACGGGCACCTCGTGGCACTTCCCGAACTGGGCGGTCGAGTAGCCGTTGAGCTTGAGGATCTCGGCGACTGGAGCGCACGAGTTCGGCCGCACGGAGTTGTAGCCCGGCGCGCTCGTCGCGATCTCGGTAATCCCGCCCATGCCCACTGTGTGGTGGTTCCGTCCGGTCAGGAGCGCCTGCCGCGTCGGCGCGCAGAGCGCGGTCGTGTGGAAGCGGCTCAGCCTCAGGCCGTTTGCGGCGAGCCGCTCCGCCGTCGGTGTACGGCAAGGGCCCCCGAACGCGCTCGAGGCGCCGAAGCCGACGTCGTCGAGGAGGACGACGAGGACGTTCGGGGCGCCCGCTGGCGGGCGCAGGGGCGCAATCGGCGGGAACGTCGCCGACGGGTCCCTGGCGTCGAAGGGGAGCTCCCCCTCGTACACCGGATCCGGCATGGGCAAAATCTTGCGCGCGCGCGCGTTCGCGTTCGGGGACTCGGGCATGCGCGGACCGCCTCCTGTTCGGGTCGCTGCGACCGCGTCGATACTTCCATCGCCGCGTCCAACGGGCCATCACCCGGATCTGCGAATCACCCGGGTGAGCCCGGCCACCCCAAGCCGGGAGCGGCGTCTGGACACGCGAAGGGTGGCTCCGCTTGAATACCGGGCTAGGTGTCCACAGCCGTCGCCCCGACTGCGGCCGCTCCCGCCGAGAAGAGAGGGGCGGCCGTCGCCAGCCGGCGGACCCTCTTCGCCGTCGGCGCCGTGGGTCTGACGGTCGGAGTGGGCGGCACGATTCTGGTCGCGACGAGCGACCACCTGGAGCGCCCCCTCGCGTACGGCCTCCAGATCGGCAACGTGATCCTGGGCACGGTCGCCGTCGCGCTCTACTGGCTGGTACGGCGCCCCGGAAACCGCATCGGCATGCTCCTGCTGGCGCTTGCCGCCGCCTTTGCGGGGGTCTCCCTCCAGGGAGCGGCCGATCCCCTCGTCCACAGCATCGGCGTCCTCTTCGACGCGGTCGTCTTCGCCCTCGCCTACTACCTCGTCTTCGCCTTTCCGCAGGGCCGGCTCACGCGTCCGATCGAAAGGCTTCTCGTCGCCGCCATCCTCGTCTTCCTGCTGGCCTCGTTCCTTCCCTGGTTCCTCTTCTCACCGGTCGTCTCCGGAGGGGCGCCGCTTGCAACCTGCAATGCGGGATGTCCCGAGAACGCGCTCATGATCGCCGACCGGCCGAGTCTCGCAGCAGGCACGGGCACGCTGGAGGAATACCTCGCGGTAACGCTGTCGGTGGCGATCGGCGCTGCGCTCGTGTACCGCCTCGCGACCGCCACCCGGCCGCGGAGGCGCGCGCTCCTTCCCGTCTACGTCCCGGCTCTCGTCCTGACGATCGTGTTCGGCACCTTCCGGGCGGCCAACGTCGGGCTCATCGAGCTCGACGCCGGCTCCGTCGACGTGCTCGGCTGGTTTCTCACGGTGGCTCGCGGGACCCTCTCGTACGGATTCCTGCTCGCGATCGTGCAGACAGCCTTCTTCGCCGGCGTCGCGCTGAAGCGCATGGTCGCCCACCTCGGTGACGACCCCGATGCGGCTCGCCTCCGGGCCCTGGTGGCCGACGCGCTCGACGACCCATCGCTCGAGCTCGCGTTCCGGATCGGCGGATCCGGGCGTCTCGTCGACTCGAGCGGCGACCCCGTCGACCTCGCAGCCGTTCGGGCCGGGCGTTCGGTGACTGCGGTCGAGCGAGGCGGCGAGCAGGTCGCGTTCATCGTCCACGACGACGGCCTCGACCAGGATCCGGAGCTCGTTCGAGCTGCAGGGCAAACCATGCTGCTCGCGCTCGACAACGGTCGGCTCCAGGCCGATCTCGAAGAGACGATGGAGGAGCTCCGCGGCTCCAGGGCGCGGACCGTCGCGGCCGGAGACGCCGAGCGGCGCAGGCTCGAGCGAGACCTCCACGACGGCGCGCAGCAGCACCTGGTCGCTCTGCGGGTGCAGGCGGCGCTCGCGGGCGAGCTCGCCGAGACGAATCCGGAGCTCGCCAAGGCGCGCATGCTGAAGCTCGGACGTGAGCTGGAGGACGTCGTCGACGAGCTTCGCGCCCTCGCGCAGGGCGTCTACCCCTCGCTCCTCCGCGACTTCGGGCTCGTGGACGCCCTGGCCCCGGTCGCCGGGCGCGCCTCACCGCCGGCGAGGCTCGATGCGAAGGGGATCGGCCGTTATCCGGACGAGACCGAGGCGGCCGTCTACTTCTGCTGTCTGGAGGCGCTCCAGAACGCGGGCAAGCACGCCGGCGGCGCTGCGCGGGCCGTGATTCGCCTTCGGGACGGCGACGGCCGCCTGAGCTTCGAGATCCGCGACGACGGGGACGGCTTCGACCCGCAACGGGCCTCGGGCCGAGGCAGCGGGCTCACGAACATGCGCGACCGCGTCGGAGCCCTGGGCGGAACGCTCGCGGTGCGCTCCAGCCCGGGGCTCGGGACGACGATCGCCGGCAGCGTCCCGCTCGCGCCGCCGTAGACGCGAACCCCCGGCGCGATTCACCCCGCCTCGTCGAAGTCCGCTGGATCGTCAGCATCCGGCTCTGGTCGCGTCTCACGGCATCGGGCGGTAGGCCACATAGAGCACGCCGTTCTCGTATGACTCGAAGGCCGCGAGCGAAAGGCTGGTCGGCGCCGCGTCCTCGGGGAAGAGCCGCGGGCCGGGGCCGCGCGTGAGCGGGTAGACGAAGAGGTGCAGCTCGTCGACCAGGCCGTCCGCGAGCAATGCCCGCACCAGCATGCCGCTGCCGCTCACGTAGAGGTGCCCGTCGACCTCGTCCTTCAGCCTACGGATCGCGTCGGGGTCGTACGGGCCGACGATCTCCGAGTTCCTCCAGGTCGCGGTCGTGAGCGTCGAGGAGACGACGTACTTGGTCGTGTCGTTGAAGAACGGCGACCCTGGATCGTCCTCCACCGTCCGCGTCGACCAGGCAGGCTCGAACATCTCGTAGGTCGTGCGCCCGAGCAGGATCCCCCCGGAACGCTCCGTGACCGCGCCGATGGCCTCCCCCATCCTGGGGTGGAAGCCGTAGTCGAACGTCCACGTCGGCGCGTCGATCACGCCGTCGAGGCTCATGAACTCGTGCACGTGTATCGCTCCCATTCCTCGCCTCCGTGTCGAGGTTGCCGTGTAGACCCTCGCCGTCGCCGCGACGTCATCGGCGGCGACCCGCGAGGCTAGCGGCGCCGCACGGCGCCCTCAGTTACTCCCACTCGGAGAAGGTGGCCCAGACCTCGGCGAACGTCGCCCCCGGAACGTCCCCCTCGCACCACACCTGCTCGTCCGGAGTGCCGCAGGCACCCATCGGGGAGCCGGTCCCAGACGACTCGCGGATCGCGCTCGCGAGCCGCTCGCGGAGCAGATCCTTCCCTTCCTCGGTGTAGCCGTCGATCTCCGCCAGAGGAGCCCAGGCGAAGCCCAGCCTGCCCTGCGCGGTCTCCGGATGCGAGCCGGCGTACTCGCGGATCGCATAGACCTGGGTCGAGACGAAGTGCGCCATCGTCTCGGCGGAGAGCGTGTCGGTGGCCCCGATCACCTCGCTCGGCCAGGCCGCATTCGCGAGCGGGAGGTGCGCGCGGCGCAGGAACCGCCGCGCAGCCTCGGCGCTCTCCGGGCCGGCCTCCGCCAGCGCCGTCATGTGCTGGAGGTAGGCGTTCAGGTGCTCGGCCCTCTCCTCGAGGGACGCGCCGCCCACGCCCCAGTTCGTGGAGCTGGGATACACCTCGTTCGCGAAGAAGTCGACGTAGCCGTCGACTTCGCTCCAGAACGGCTCGTCCGTCAGCCACGCCTGGAGGCTCTCCTTGTACGCCGCCACCTCGGCCGGAGCCGCATCCGACGGAATCCGGATGTTGAAGACGATTCCGCGCGCCTTCGGCATGCCCGGCTCGCCGTCGTGGAGGCCGCGCATGAACTCGAGCACCTCGGCGCGCGCGCCGGGAGCGCCTTCGAGGACCACCTCGTCCAGCTCGTTGAACGCCCACGTCTCCCCGGCCGCGACGTCGAGCCCTCGCTCCCGCATCCGCCGCCTCGCCGTGACGCCTCCCTCGTAGAAGTCGCCTCCGTTCCGGAGCACCCATTCGCGCCAGCCCTCCGGAGACGTCCACCTGATCTCCGCGACCGGATGGATCCGCGGGTCGAGCGCCCTGATCCGGTCGAACTGGGCGCGTCCGCGCAGCACCGTCTTGTCCTCGTCCTCCGGCGGGATGGAGATGTAGTACTCGCTGCAGGGCGAGGCGTCGTTCGCGAGCGCCTCGCCGAGCTCGAGCCACAGGCGCGCGCCCCAGAAGACGGCGTGCTCGTCCCCCTCGCACGAGGCCGCGGAGGGGTCCTCGGCGGTCGGGTCGTCGTCGCCCCCGCACGCCCCCGCGAGGAGCGCGCAGACGGCCAGGAACAGACAGGCGAGCGAGCGCATCGACGGCTTGCAACGAGAATGTCGAACTTCACGAGACTCTTGTCAAGAACGCCGGTCGGCTCGCCGCCCCGGCCGCGCGGCTATTCTCCAGGCTTCAGATGAGCGGCCTGGTCGCATACCTGGATCCCGGCTCGGGATCGATGATCCTCCAGGCGATCGTCGGCGGCGTCGCGGCCGCCGCGGTCGTGGGCAAGCTCTACTGGCGGCGGTTCCTCGGGTTCCTGCGCATCCGGAAGAACGACGACCGGTAGGCGAGGCGGCGCCTCGGGTCGAGCGAGGCTCGTTTCGCGACCCGGAGAGCCGCGTCTTCTACGCCGGTGACACCGTCCTGCGCGCCCTCTCCGACCGCGGTCTCGCCGACTGGGAGGCGCTCGCCGCCTCCCGGCTCTTCGACGCGCGCGTCGCCGACGGAAGCGTGATCGCGACCGAGCGTGTGGCGGACCCGAGCGCGCTCCCGGCCGAGCTCGCGGAGAGCCGCGTGGCGGCGGTCCTCCGCCACGAGCGCGTCCCCTTCGTCTCCTACCCGTACGAGTGGACGTTCGGGATGCTGCGGGACGCCGCGCTCCTCGAGCTCGACCTCCTGCTCGACGCCCTGGACGAGGGCCTCGTCCTCAAGGACGCGAGCCCCTACAACGTCCAGTGGCGCGGCACCCGTCCGGTCTTCGTCGACGTGGGCTCGTTCGAGCGCCTGCGGGAGGGCGAGCCGTGGGCGGGCTACCGTCAGTTCTGCACGCTCGTCCTCTACCCGCTCCTCCTGCAGGCGTACAAGGGCGTCCCCTTCCAGCCGTGGCTGCGCGGGTCGCTGGAGGGAATCCAGCCGGCCGAGATGCGGAGGCTCATGGGTTTCCGCGACCGCTTCCGGCGCGGCGTCCTGACGAACGTGATCCTCCACGCGCGCCTGGAGGACCGCTACGCCGACCGCGACGCCAGGCGCGAGCTGCGCCAGGCCGGCTTCCACGCCGAGCTGATCCGCGCCAACGCGCGCAAGCTGCGCAAGCTCGTGAGAGGGCTCCGCTGGGACGCGGGCCGCACCGCCTGGTCCGGCTACGGGGAGGCGAACCCGTACGACGAGGCCGACGCCGCCGCGAAGGAGGAGTTCGTGCGCTCGGCGGCCGGCGCTCGCCGCAGCAGGCTCCTCTGGGACTTGGGCTGCAACGACGGCCGCTACACGCGGATCGCCGCTGCAGAGGCCGACTACGCGGTCGCCGTCGACGCCGACGCCGGGGTCGTGGAGGCGCTCTACCGGGCGCTTCGCGACGAGGGAGCGGGCACGATCCTCCCCCTCGTCGGCGACGTCGCCGACCCCTCCCCCGGCCTGGGCTGGCGCGGCGAGGAGCGCAGGCCGCTCGCCGATCGCGGCCGGCCGGACTCGGTTCTGTGCCTGGCGCTCGTCCACCACGTCGCGCTCTCGGCGAACGTCCCGCTCCGCGAGCTCCTCGACTGGCTCGCCGGGCTCGACACGGCGCTCGTGATCGAGTTCCCGACGCGCGACGACCCGATGGTGAAGCGCCTCCTCGACCGCAAGGGCCCCGGGGCGAACCCCGACTACGAGACCGAGACCTTCGAGCGGGCGCTCGGCGAGCGCTGGCGGATCGAGCGGCGCGAGCCGCTTCCGTCCGGGACACGGATCCTCTACCGTGCGCTCCCGCCCTCCTGACCCGCCCGGGTCGTTCCGCGTCGCGGCCCTCCATCTCGCGGGGCTCGCCGCGTTCGCCGTCGCGCAGCCGCTCTTCGACCTGCTGGCGCGCAACCCCGAGTTCTTCGCCGTCCGCGGGGCGACCCGCTGGGACATCGTCCTCTTCGCGGTCGGGATCGTCGTCCTCGCACCGCTCGTGCTCGTCGCCGCCGAGGCGGTCGCGGGGCTGGCCGGCCGGCGGGCGGCGACCGTCCTCCACCTCGTGTTCGTCGCCGCGCTCGTCGCTCTCGTCGTCCTCCAGCTCCTGAGGACGGCAGACTGGGGCACTGCCGCCGTGCTCGCGGCGGCCGCGGCGGCGGGGCTGACGGCCGCCGCCGCGTACGCGGCAGTCCGGCCGGCACGGATGCTCGCCTCGGTGCTCGGCGCGGCGCCGCTCGTCTTCGCCGGCCTCTTCCTCCTGGCTTCGCCCGCCTCCAAGCTGGTCCTCTCGGGGGCGCCGGAGCCGCGCCTGGCCGAGGTCCCCGCGACCGCGCCGGTCGTCATGGTCGTCCTCGACGAGCTGCCGACGGTCTCGCTGCTGGACGCCGAGGGCGGCATCGACCCGGTGCGCTACCCGAGCTTCGCGCGGCTGGCCGCCGACGCGACCTGGTACCGCAACGCGACCACCGTGCACGAGTGGACGACCGCCGCCGTGCCCGCGATCCTCACGGGCGTCCGCCCCGAGGCCGACGACCTTCCGCTCTACCTCGACCACCCGGACAACCTCTTCACGCTCCTCGGCGGCGGCTACCGCCTGCGCGTGACGGAGTCGCAGACGCACCTCTGCCCGGACGACCTCTGCGACGACGACCGGGAGCCGCTCGCCCGGCGCGTCGGCTCGCTCCTCTCGGATCTCTCCGTCGTCTACGGCCACCTCGTCCTGCCCGAGGACGTGAGCGCGCGCCTCCCCTCCGTCTCCTCGTCATGGCGCGACTTCGGCGCCGAAGAGGGGCCCGTCGTGCGGCTCCAGCGCGGCCCGACCGAGCCGGGCGGGCGCGCCGCCGACTACATCGGCCGGGACGGCCAGGTACGGCAGTTCGTCGAGCGGATCGGGCCGACCGAGGAGCCGACGCTCTGGTTCCTGCACACGCTCCTGCCGCACCACCCCTGGGAGTACCTCCCGAACGGGAAGGCGTACGCGAGCGACCTCGGCACACAGCCGGGGATGGTGAACGAGCGCTGGGTCGGCGACCCCGAGCTCGCCGTCCAGGCGCAGCAGCGTCACCTCCTGCAGGTCGGCTACGTCGATCTCGTGCTGGGGCGGATCCTCGACCGGCTCGAGGCGGCCGGCGCGTACGACGACGCCGTCGTGGTCGTCGTCGCGGACCACGGTGCCAGCTTCCGGCCGCACGGCGAGCGCCGCCGCATCCACAGCGGCAACATGGCGGAGATCGCGCTCGTCCCGCTGCTCGTGAAGGCGCCCGGCCAGACCGCGGGGCGCGTCGTCGACGAGCACGTCACCACCCTGGACGTCCTGCCGACGATCGCCGACCTGCTCGGCGTCGAGGTCCCCTGGGAGACGGACGGGCGCTCGCTGGCCGAGGACGACCTGCCGGAGGAGCCCGGGGTCGTCGTGGACACGGCGTCGGGCGAGCGCGTCAGCGGCGACGTCGACGAGCTCGTCGCCCAGCGCGACGAGGTGCTCGCCCGCCAGGTGGAGCTCTTCGGCGACCGCGACGACGCCCCCGGCCTCTACGCCGCCGGGCCGCGCCCCGACCTGATCGGCGCGCGCGTCGACGCGCTGGCCGTGTCGGCCCCCGGCGGGATCGCCTTCGAGAGCCGGGGAGAGACGCGGTACGACCCAGACTCGGCGTTTGCGCCGGTGCGTGTCTACGGATCGATCCGCGGGGTGCCGGGCGGGCTCGACGTCGCCGTCGCCGTGAACGGGCGCATCGCCGCGACGACCCGGACCTTCGAGTTTCACGGCGAGACGCTCGTCTCCGCGCTCGTTCCGGAGGAGGCGCTCCGTCCCGGCGAGAACGCCGTCCACCTCTACGTCGTGGACGGCGACGGCGACGAGCCCGTGCTCCGCGAGGTTCCCGCCGCCTCCTGACTACCCATCGCGCGTTACCGCGAGCTCGGCGGCGCGTGAGCCGCCAGCACGCCCCGGCGCTAAGGTCAGAGAGTGGACGACGTACGCGGGTTCCTGGACGCCTCCGAGGCGTTCTTCGAGGCGCTCGCCGCGGTGGCTTGGGGCGCGCTCACGCTGGCCGTGCTCTTCCACCTGCTCCGCCTCGTCCTGCGCGTGCGCGGCTGGCAGAACATCATCCGCGCCGCCTACCCCGGGGCGCGCGTGCCCTATCGCAGCGTCTTCGGCGCGTACATGGCGGGAGTCGGCGTCAACGCGATCGTGCCGGCGCGCGGCGGCGACGTCGTCAAGCTCTACCTCGCGAAGCACCGCGTCGAGGGCTCGACCTACCCGACCCTGACCTCGAGCCTCGTCGTCGAGACGCTCTTCGACTTCGTCGTCGCCACGTTCCTCTTCCTCTGGGCCGTGCAGATGGGGCTCCTCCCCGGCGTCCCCGACCTGCCCCGGATCCCCGCCTTCGACTGGACGTTCGTCGTCGAGCACCCGCGGATCGCGGCCTTCCTCGGCTGCGTGCTCCTCGGCGGCCTCATCCTCCTGATCGGCTGGGCCTCTCGGCACGTGACCGCCTTTCGTCAGAAGGTGGCGCAGGGCTTCGCGATCCTCCGCGACCGCCGCGTCTACTTCCGGGACGTCGTGTCGTGGCAGGCGGCGAGCTGGGTGGCGCGCATCGCGTCGACCTTCTTCTTCCTGCGCGCCTTCCACGTCGACGCGACCGTGGAGACGACCCTCGCGGTGCTGGTCGTCGGCGGGCTCTCGACCGTGCTCCCGTTCACGCCCGGCGGCGCGGGCACGCAGCAGGCGATCCTCGTGTTCGCGCTCGCCGGCGCCGCCTCGTCGAGCACGATCCTCGCCTTCAGCTTCGGCCAGCAGCTCGTCGTCACGATCGTGAACGTCGCGCTCGGGTTCGGGGCGATCCTGCTCATGCTCGGCACGCTCCGCTGGCGCGGGCACGTGCGCGACGCCGAAACCGAGATCAGGAGGTCGCGTCCGGGTGCGCAGCCGGAGGAGCCGAGCCCCGAGCCAACCGGTGCACCGTCCCGATCAGCTCCTCGAGCGTGAACGGCTTGCGAATGGAGGCGTCGGCGAGCATGCGGGCCCGCTCGCCGAAGTCGACGCTCCCGGAGAGGAAGGCGATCGGTATCTCGGGCCGCCGCTCGCGCAGCCCGCGGGCCACGTCGAGCCCGTCCTCAGCGCCGAGGTGGATGTCGAGGATGACGAGCGCCACGTCTTCGGCGTCGGTCACCTTCGCCAGCTCCTGCGAGCTGACGGCTTCCTCGACCCGGTAGCCCTCGAGCTCGAGGTTCAGGCGGCAGAGGAGGCGGATCGCGTCGTCGTCGTCCGCGACGACGACCAGCCGGCGGACCTGGGCGTCCATCCGGGTCGAGTGTAACCGCGTATGATGCGCCACCGATGGAGCGGACGGTTCGTAGGGGAGAGCCGCACGGCTACACGGAAGCCGTCTCGCACCTCTGGGAGAGCGTCGGCGCAGCGCTCGTGCGCCTCGAGCGTGTGGCCGAGTCGCCGGCCGAGGCCGCCACGGACGAGTTCCTCGACGAGCTCCCCCACCTCCAGTACGGGCTCCACGCGGGCGCGGAGCTGGCGGTCGGGATCGACCCGCCGCACGGCGCCGAAGAGCTGCACGAGGAGCTCGTCACCTCGCTCGCCCAGGCGCGGGACGTGACCGCCGAGGTGGGCAACGCGCTCGAGGTGGGCGACTTCGACCTCGTCGACCCGCTCCTGCCCGAGTGGCGAGGAGCGCTCTTCCGCGTGCGCCTCGCGCGCCTGCGCGCCATCGAGAGCGCGACGGTGACGATCGGGTCGGACGGGGATCCGGAGCCTCCGCCACGGCGCCGACGCGCCCGCGAGCTTCCGTCGGTCTCGGCGCTCGTGGCGACGGGCCTCGTGATCGGCGGCGCCTTCCTCTTCACGGCCGGCGCCGTCCTGGCCGCCTGGCCGGTCTGGGCGGCGGGCCTCGCCCTCTTCGCGGGCGGCTTCGTCCTCTACCGCCCCTAGATCCCGGCCCTCACGCCGCGACGGCGATCGCCGCGTCCAAGCGTGCGAGCGACTCCTCGCGCCCGAGCAGCTCGAGGCTCTCGAAGAGCCCGGGCGAGATTCGCGAGCCGGTCACCGCCGCCCGGATGGGGCCGAACGCCTGCCGCGGCTTCAGCTCCAGCTCCTCCGCCAGCGCGCGCAGGGCCTCCTCGATTACCGCTGCCGTGAACGGCTCCACGCCCGCGAGCGCCTCGCGCGCCCGCGCGAGGAGGTCCCCGGCGCCGTCCAGCAGCTCGTGCGGCGGCGCGACCCTGCGGAAGAGGAAGCCGGCGAACGACGGGTACTCGGCGAGCGTCGCGATCTTCGTCTGCACGAGCGGCGCGGACGCCCGGATCGTCTCCTCGTCACCGTCGAAGCCCGCTTCGGCGAGGTACGCGACGAGGGTCTCCGCGTACACCTCGGCGGGCAGCTCGCGAAGATGCACGCCGTTGAGCCACATGAGCTTCTCGTAGTCGAACGTCGCCGGGCTGGAGCCCACCCGCTCGAGCCCGAACCGCTCGACGAGCTCGTCACGCGACATCACCGTCGTACGGTCGTCGTAGCTCCAGCCGAGGAGCGCGAGGTAGTTCATGAGCGCGGGCGCCACGTAGCCCTCCGCCCGGAACTCCTCCACCGAGACCGCGCCGTGGCGCTTCGAGAGCTTGCGGCCGTCCGTCCCGAACACGTTCGGGACGTGGGCGTAGACGGGAAGCTCGCGTCCGAGGGCCTCGAGGATGTGGATCTGCTTCGGCGTATTGGGGACGTGGTCCTCGCCGCGGATGACGTGGGTGATTCGCGAATCGGCGTCGTCGACGGCGGCGGCCAGGTTGTAGGTCGGCCGGCCGTCCGAGCGCAGGAGGACGAGGTCCTCGAGCTTCTCGTTCGGGTACGAGATCGTCCCCTTGATCGCGTCCTCCCAGACGGTCGCCCCCTCGTCGGGCATCCGGAAGCGGATCGCGCCCTCGTCCTCGTAGGCGTGACCCTCGGCGAGGAGCTTCTGCGCCGCTTCCCTGTGTCGCTCCAGGCCGTCGAGCTGGAACTCGACCTCCCCGTCCCAGTCGAGGCCGAGCCACCGCAGGGAGCGCTGGATCTGGTCGACGGACTCCTCGACCTCCCGGCTCGTGTCCGTGTTCTCGATGCGGAGCAGGAACTCGCCGCCCTCGTGGCGCGCGAAGAGCCAGTTGAAGAGCGCTGTACGGACGCCGCCGATGTGGAGGAGCCCGGTCGGGCTGGGGGCGAAGCGGACCCTCGGGTTCACCCGGTTATCGTAGTGCGGTGCTCGCGGGCGCCCACGTGTCGACCAGCGGCGGGATCCACACGGCGATCGACCGGGCGGTGGAGCGCGGCGCCGAGGCCGTCCAGGTCTTCACGCAGAGCCCGCGCGCCTGGCGGCCGACGAACCACCCGCCCGAGAACCTGGAGCGCTTCAGGGAGCGCCGGGCCGAGGAGGGAATCGCCTACGCGGCCTGCCACGCGCTCTACCTGATCAACCTCGCGACGACGGACGAGACGGTCTGGGAGAAGTCGCGCGCCTCGCTCCTTCACACCGTCGGCGTGGCGTGCGCGATCGAGGCGGACGTCGTGCTCCACGTCGGCTCACACCTCGGCGCCGGGCTCGAGGCCGGGCTCGCGCGCGCCGTGCCGGCCCTCCAGGAGGCGCTCGCCGCGTGCGAGTCGGGCGGGCAGGCCCGGCTCCTGCTCGAGAACTCGGCGGGGGCCGGAGGCACGATCGGGCGCTCGGTGGAGGAGCTCGCCGTGCTCGTCGACCGCCTGGAGGGCCATCCGCGGCTCGGGATCTGCCTCGACTCCTGCCATCTGTGGGTCTCCGGGGTGGACGTGACGGACCGCGGCGCACTCGATGCGGCCGTGGCCGAGGTCGACGACCGCGTCGGCCTCGACCGGCTGCGCTGCGTGCACGTGAACGACGCGGCCGCGCCGCTCGGCTCGAACCGCGACCGCCACGCGAACATGGGCTCCGGCGTCATGGGCGACGGCCTCGGCGTCTTCGTGGCGCACCCCCGGCTCCAGGGGCTGCCGATGATCCTGGAGACGCCCGGTCCCGACAACCACGGGCCGGACGCGGCCGAGGTCACCCGGCTGCGCGAGCTCCACGCCCGCGCGAGGGCTGCTACGAAGCCGGGTCGCGCCCGCCGACGACCCGGAAGGACGGCGTCCCGTGGGGGAGCTCGAAGAACTCGGGATTGACGCAGCCGATCTCGTCAGCCCGGTGCTCGTAGCAGCTCGAGACGGCGGCCCGGCACATCGGCAGCGGCTGGCGGACGGCGCGTACGGCGCCGAACCCGCCCTTGCGCCCGCGCGCCTCGGCCAGGATCTCGAGATCGATCTCGACGCTGTAGACCTTCTGCATGCAGCCGACGTAGGTCCGCCCCCATTCCTCGTAGGCGTAGAGGAACGGACACGAGCGCTCCAGGCAGGCCGACGGGTAGACCACCTTGTCGCAGTGCACCTCGCACCGCCGGCACTCGGTCTCCTCCTGAGGCCGGAGCGGTAACTCGGTCCCGGTGAACATGGTGCGCCGCACGGGCTGTCTCCGAATTGTTGACGGCCTCCGGCGGCGCCGCAAGACTTGACAGCCCCCGCCGGGCGGTGTAGGCGGCGGACGCGCGGCTACAGCTCGCCCGTGAGCCGCCGGACGACGTTGAGGACGTCCATCGGCGTGAACGCCTCGAAGTCGGGATCGATCCCGCGCTCGTCGTCGTCGGCACGGAACCAGAGCGCCTGCACCGTGGTCATGCCGACCTCCTTCGCTCCGCGAACGTCCTCGAAGCGGCGGTCGCCGACGAAGACGGCGTCCTCCGCGCCCACGTCCAGGCGGTCGAGCGCCGCCTCGAAGAGCGCCGGGTGCGGCTTGCGCTTGCCGACCTCGGAGGAGAAGACCGCGGCGTCGAGCCGCTCCGCGAGCCCCATGCGCTCGAGGTCCTGGTGCAGGAGCCAGCCGGGGTCGAACGCGTTCGAGACGAGCCCGGTGGCAAGCCCCCGCTCGCGGAGGGAGTCGAGGAGCGCGTGCGTCTGGGCGCCGAGCAGGCGGGCCGGCTCCCACGCGGCGTGCTCGGCGGCGAGGAAGCGGTCGAGCTCCTCCTCGTCGAGCTCGACGCCGAAGCCGGCCAGGAGCTCACGGATCATGCCCGGATACTCGACCTCGTCCAGCGCCCCGGGCACGAACAGGAGCGGCAGGTAGCGCTCGCGGAAGCGCTCCGCCGTCTCGGCGTGCGCGGGCAGCTCGCGGCGCCCCACCGCGGCCAGGCCGGCCTCCCAGCCGGCCTCGAGCAGGGCCTCGTCGTAGGCGAAGTGGAAGAGGGTATCCCCCCAGTCGAAGAGAACCGCGCGCGTCACCGGCAAGAGAGTAGGGTGCCCCGGCCGTGGTTCGCAAAATCCTGTTCGGCCTGCTCGCGCTGGGCCCGGTCACGGTTCTGGTCGACAGGTTCACGGGCACGGGCGACATCACGCTGTTCGCGCTCGCCTCGCTCGCGCTGATCCCGCTCGCGTGGCTGATCGGGGAGGCGACAGAGCACGCCGCGCATCACACCGGGCCTGGAATCGGCGGCTTCCTGAACGCGACGTTCGGCAACGCGCCGGAGCTGATCATCGCGCTGATCGCGGTCAACACGGGCCTCACCGAGGTCGTGCGCGGCTCGCTCACCGGAAGCGTGATCGGCAACCTCCTGCTCGTGCTCGGGTTCTCGCTCCTCTTCGGCGGCAGCGGCCGGCTCGACCGTGAGTCGAGCCTGACGTCGTTCGCGCTGATCGGCTTCGCCCTGCTGCTCTTTCTCATCCCGGCGATTCCCGGCTTCGAGGGCGATCCCGACCGCCACTCGCTCGCGGTCCTCTCTGTCCCGGTCTCGATCGTCCTGCTGATCGCTTACGTCGTGGTCACCTGGATCGCGCTTCGCCGCCACCACCGCCTGCACGTCTCCGACGAGCCGGCCGGGATGGCCGGCTGGTCGCTCCCGGTGTCGCTCGCCGTGCTGTCCGCGGCGACCGTCGTCACCGCCTTCGTCGCGGAGACGCTGGTCCACTCGCTCGAGGTCTTCGCCGAGGAGCTCGGGCTCACGGAGTTCTTCGTCGCCGCCGTCATCGTCGCGATCGTCGGCAACGCCGCCGAGCACGGCGGCGCGGTCGTGGTCGCCTACGGCGGGAACATCAAGCTCGCCGCCGAGATCGCGCTCGCCTCCAGCGCGCAGGTTGCGGTCTTCCTCATCCCCGCCGTCGCACTCCTCTCCTGGGCGATCGAGCCGCTCGCGCTCTCCTTCCGGCCGGTCGAGCTGGCCGCTGTCGGGGGCGCGCTCGTGTTCACCTCGATCCTGCTCTGGGGCGGCCGGTCGAGCCGGGGGCGCGGGCTCCTCCTGATCGGCGCCTACGTCGCCGTCGCGGTCGCGTTCTACCTGGTCGGCGACCGGCCGGAGTTCGGTTAACCGCACGTTACGGGTCGCGCTTTCCGCCTTGTGGCTCTGCGAGGCCGGTGACACGATCGGGCTCGACCACCAACGGAGGTTCGACTAAGTTGGCCAGCATGCAGACCGAACCGCAGGCTCAGAGCACGAACGGCGCCGTCGTCACCGCGAACGACGTGACCCGCGTCTACGGCGCGGGCGAAACGGCCGTCCACGCCCTTCGCGGCATCGACCTCGAGATCCAGCGCGGCAAGCTGACGGGGATCATGGGCCCGTCGGGCTCCGGCAAGTCCACGCTCATGCACATCCTCGCCGGGCTCGACCGCCCGACCGAGGGCGAGGTCACGATCGACGGCACGCCCATCGCGAGGCTCGGCGACACGGAGCTGACGAAGCTCCGCCGCCGCCACATCGGCTTCGTCTTCCAGTTCTTCAACCTGCTCCCCATGCTCACGGCGGAGGAGAACATCCGCCTCCCGCTCGACCTCGCCGGCGGCAAGAACGACAAGGCCTGGACGGACGAGGTGATCGAGCGCGTCGGCCTCGGCGACCGCCGCAAGCACCGGCCGGCCGAGCTCTCGGGCGGCCAGCAGCAGCGCGTCGCGATCGCACGGGCGCTCGTCTCCCGGCCCACGGTCGTCTTCGCGGACGAGCCGACCGGGAACCTCGACTCGACGACCGGGGCCGAGATTCTCGACCTCCTGCGCGAGTCCGTCTCCACGCTCGGCCAGACGATCGTCATGGTCACGCACGACCCGAACGCCTGCTCGTTCTCCGACCGGACGCTCTTCCTCGCCGACGGGCTCATCGTCCGCGAGGTCGCCAAGGCGGACGCGCACGAGATCGTCACCACCATGGAAGAGGTGAGCCACCTTTGATCCGCGTCGCCCTGCGCGGGCTCGGAGGCCGTAAGCTCCGGGCCACTCTCACCGCGCTCGCGATCATCCTCGGCGTCGCGATGATGAGCGGCACCTACGTCCTCACGGACACGATCGACAAGGCCTTCTCGCAGATCTTCGACGAGTCCTACGCCGGGACCGACGTCGTCGTCTCGGGCAAGGGCGCCGACATCAGCTTCCAGGGAACCAGCGCCGCGGCACCGTCCGTCGACGAGGGGCTCGTCGACGAGGTGGCCGCATTGCCGAACGTCGAAGCGGCTGCCGGCGCGATCACGGACGAGTCGAGCACGAAGATCATCGGCTCGGACGGGAAGGCGCTCAACACGCAGGGGGCGCCGAGCTTCGGGTTCGGCGTCGATGCCACCCACCCGGACTTCTCGCGCTTCAACGCCTTCAACCTCGTCGAGGGGACGTGGGCCGAGGGCGACGGCGAGGTCGTCCTCGACGCCGGCGTGGCCGATCGCGAGGGCTACCAGGTCGGAGACACCGTCGCCATCTCGACGCTCCGGCCGAAGCAGGACTTCGAGGTGGTCGGCATCGCCAAGATCGGCGACGTCAACTCGCTCGGGACGGCGACTTTCGCCATCTTCGACCTGGCGGCAGCGCAGGAGCTCCTCGACCGCGAGGGCCAGGTGGACACGATCTCGGTCGCCGGCGCCGACGGCACGACGCCCGAGCAGCTGGTCTCCGAGATCCAGCCCGTCCTCCCCGACGACGCCCAGGTGCGGCTCGCCACCGCGGAGGCGCAGGACGACAAGGAGGAGATCAGCGAGTTCACCAGCTTCATCGAGTACTTCCTGCTCGCCTTCGCGGGGATCGCCCTCTTCGTGGGCGCGTTCGTCATCTTCAACACCCTGTCGATCACCGTGGCGCAGCGGACGCGCGAGTTCGCCACGATGCGCACCGTCGGCGCTTCCCGCCGCCAGGTTCTCTGGTCGGTGATCGTCGAGGCGCTCACGATCGGCATCCTCGCGTCGATCATCGGGCTCTTCGCAGGTCTCGGCCTGGCGATCGGGCTCAACGAGCTCTTCAAGGCACTCGAGCTCGACCTCCCCACCGCGGAGACGGTCTTCGCCACGCGGACGATCGTCGTCTCGCTGCTCGTCGGCACGATCATCACCCTCGTCGCGGGCCTCTTCCCGGCGATCAGGGCGACGCGCGTGCCGCCGATCGCGGCCGTCCGCGAGGGGTTCACCCTTCCGCCCGGCCGCCTGCATCGGTTCACGCCGTACATCGCGGTGCTGACCATGGCGCTGTCGCTCTTCCTGCTCGGGTATTCCATGTTCAGGGACGAGCTGGACACGGCCTCGCGGCTGCTCTCGATCGCCGGCGGCGTCGTCCTGCTCTTCGTCGGCGTGGCGATGATCTCGTCGCACCTCGTCCGCCCGCTCGCCGCCGTCGTCGGCTGGCCGGCAAGGGCGATCGGCGGCGCGGCCGGGAAGCTCGCGCGCGGGAACTCCGTGCGGAACCCGGGGCGGACTGCCGCCACCGCCGCGGCGCTGATGATCGGGATCGCGCTCGTCACCTTCGTGGCCGTGCTCGCGAACGGAATGAAGGCGTCGAACCGCGAGGCGATCGAGGACCAGGTGATCGCCGACTACGTCGTGACGGCGCAGGACGGCTTCACGCCGTTCGTGGCCGCGGCGGGAGACTCCGTCGCAGAGGCTCCGCAGGCCGAGCTCGTTGCAAACGTTCGCTCCGACCTCGCTCGGGTCGGCGACGCCGAGACGTACCTGACCGGTATCGAGCCGGACACGATCCTCGAGACCTATCGCTTCGACTGGAAGGAGGGCAACGACTCGGTGGCGTCGGGGCTCGGCGACGACGGAGCCATCGTGGACGCGAACTTCGCGGAGGATCACGACATCGCCGTCGGCGACACGATCCGGGTCCTCACGCCCTCCGGCCAGACGCTCGAGCAGGAGGTCATGGGCCTCTACGAGCCGCCCCCCTTCTATCCCCTCCTCGGAGGCGTCTCGGTCACGAAGGAGCGATTCGACTCCGCCTTCGAGCGGCCGCGGAACCAGTTCACCTTCGTCAACGTCGCCGGCGGTCCCTCGGGCGCCACCACGGCGGCGCTCACGGAGGCCGTCGCCAACTTCCCGGACGCGAAGGTCCAGACGCGCGAGGCGTGGATCAACCAGCAGGACGAGGACTTCAACCAGTTCCTCACGATGCTCTACGTCCTCCTCGCCCTCTCGGTGATCGTGAGCATCTTCGGGATGGTGAACACGCTCGTCCTGTCCGTCTACGAGCGGACGCGCGAGCTCGGGATGCTGCGCGCGGTCGGCATGACGCGCCGCCAGGCCCGCCGCATGGTGCGCCACGAGAGCGTCATCACGGCTCTGATCGGGGCGGCGCTCGGGCTCCCGCTCGGCGTCTTCCTGGCCGCGCTCGTCACGCGGGCCCTCCAGGAGTTCGACGTCCGCTTCTCGGTCCCGTGGGGACAGCTCGTGTTCTTCGCCGTCATCGCGGTGATCGTGGGCATCCTCGCCGCGATCATGCCCGCCCGTCGTGCCGCGAAGCTGAACGTCCTCCGGGCGCTCCAGTACGAGTAGGAAAGCACGGGGGGGCGCGGGCGCTCGGCCCGCGCCCCCTCTCGTGCCGGGGGTCTTACTTCGCGCGGAAGACCTCGTAGAGCGCGCCGTGCGTCAGCGAGAGGACGAACAGGTTCCCGTTCGGGCCCTGCAGGATGTCCGTGGTGAGGCCGAAGTTCTCGCCCCACACGAGGCTCTCGCTCTCCGTGACGTCGAACTTGCCGAGGTTGTCCGCGACGCGGTCCTCGATGCGCGGGTCGTCGACGCCGACCTTGCGCCGGTTACCGGTGACCTGGAAGCGGAAGATGTGCCCGCTGAGGAGAAAGTCGCGGGCGCCGCCCATGAACAGGTCGCCGTGGTACTGGGGGCCGAGCGCGCGGCCCTCGACGAACCCGAGCCCCGCCGGGGCGACCTCGAACTTCCATGCGAACTCGGGGTCCGAGAAGTGCGCACCTGGGAGCATGAAGAGGCGTGAGAGCGCCTCCTCCTCCGTGTCGGCGATGTTCGTCGGCGGCCAGCGGATCTGCTGGAGGCCGAAGAACTGCGGGCTCGTCTCGATCTCCTTGAACTGCGCGACCCTCGAGGAGGGCCCCATGATCTGCACCCAGCCGGAGTTCATCCCCGGCTCGACGCGGTTCAGCTCGCTGAAGGAGTCGTCACCGTTCTCGTTGTGCCAGAGCGTCCTCGAGAGCGGGTCGAAGTTCATCCCGTAGCTGTTCCGGATCCCGTAGGCGTAGATCTTCTGGATGTTGGCGCCGGCCGCGCCGCCGATCGCCGCGCCCGCCTCGTAGAACGGGTTGTCCGTCGGCGTCGACCCGTCGTCGTTCAGCCGCACGATCACGCCCGTGAAGTGCGCGTCGTCGGGCTCCGGCCCGCCGAACTGGTCGTCGGGGATCCCCGGGCCGAACGGGCCGAACTCGAGGTTCTGCATCTGGCCGCGCCGGCCGGTGTCGCCGACGATCACGTAGACCTTGCCGTCGGGGCCGAAGCGGACGACGCCGCCGTCGTGGTTGGCCCGCACCGGCTGGCCGGCGTCCTGCTGGAAGGCGCGGAAGCGGATCAGCGTCCGGTCGAACGTCAGCGTCGAGCCGTCCCAGACGAAGCGGTCGAGCCGGTTCCCGAGCAAGGGTACGTCGGTGCCCGAGGTCGAGTCCATGCCCGACAAGGTCTCGCTCCAGAACAGGTACACGAACCCGTTGACCAGGAAGTTGCGATGGAGCGCGATCCCGAGCAGCCCACGCTCCGAGCTCGAGTTGACGGCGAGGTCGAGGACGGGCCCCTCGACGACACCGTTTCGCACGCGCATCACCCGGCCCGTCGCCTTCTCGTTCACGAGCATGTCGTCCTTGCCGATGAACGCGAGGCCTGTCGGCTGCGACAGGCCGTCGGCCACGGTCCGGACATCCAGGTTCGGGTCGACGACCGTCGGCAGCGGCTGAGCCGACGCATGCGCGGGCAGCGCGAGAGCGCCGAGGGCGGCCAGCAGCGCGAGCCGCCGGCCCGGTCGAGGTGTTCTCATCATGCCTCCCTACGATCGACTGCGGCTTCCCCTCGCTCAGGACTACGCGGGCAAGGCAGGAGCGGTTTTTGCCGCCCGCGGCGGGCCTAGAAAGGAGTGGGCGCGTCGGCGGCGAGGTCGGCCGTCGGCGCGGCGCCGGAGAGAGCGCGCGGGATGAGCTCGATCGCCTCGTCGACGTCGTCGACCGACACGTCGAGGTGGGTGACGGCGCGCAGCACGCCGTCCCGCGCGGCAAACGAGAGCAGGACTCCCTGCGCGCGCAGGCGCCCGATCGCGTCGTCGGCGTCCAGCCCGAGCGCGCCCGCGTCGAGCTGGACGAAGTTCGTCTCCACCTGCGCCAGGTCGACCGGGAGGCCGGCATCGACGAGCCCCTCCGCGAGCCGGCGCGCGTTCGCGTGGTCGTCCGCGAGCCGCTCGACGTGATGGTCGAGCGCGTAGAGGCCCGCGGCGGCGACCATCCCCGCCTGGCGCATTGCCCCGCCGAAGAGGTGCTTGAGGCGCCTCGCCTTCGCCATCCGCTCCCGCGACCCGGCGACGAGCGCCCCGAGCGGGCAGCCGAGCCCCTTGGAGAGGCAGAGCGTCGCGGTGTCGAACTCGCGGCCGTACGCGGCGGCCGGCGTGCCGCTGGCGACGACCGCGTTCAGCAGCCGGGCGCCGTCGAGATGGAGCACGAGCCCGTGGCGGCGCCCCTCGGCAGCGACGGCGCGCACCTGCTCCAGCATCCAGACGCGCCCGCCGCCTCCGTTGTGGGTGTTCTCGACGCAGAGGACGCGCGTCGGGGCCATGTGCATGTCTCCCGGGGGGTTCACGGCCGCACGCACCTGTGCCGGCGTGAAGCGCCCGTCCGGCGTCTCGAGTGCCTTCAGCACGAGCCCCGAGTGCACGGCGGGACCGCCGAGCTCGTAGCGGAAGATGTGCGCGAGCCCGTCGCCCACGACCTCGTCGCCCGGCTCGGAGAGCACGCGCAGGGCGATCTGGTTCGCCATCGTCGCCGTGGGGAGGAAGACTGCCTCCTCGTGCCCGAGGAGTTCGGCGCCGCGCTCCTCGAGCGCGATCACCGTCGGGTCCTCGCGCTTCTGCTCGTCCCCGACCACCGCCTCGGCGATGGCGCGGCGCATCCCCGGCGTGGGCTGCGTGAGGGTGTCCGTGCGCAGGTCGATCACGCGCTCACCGTACCTGTGCGGGAGGGGAGGCGCGGTCGCGCGAGCCCACGTGCGAGGAGCGTTGCGGCGACGGCCGTCACGACGAGCGCGGCCGAGCCCGCGACGGTGAACGCGAGCGCGGTTCCGCCGGCCGCGGCCAGCCAGCCGGCCAGCATCCCGCCCGCCGGGCCGGCGCCGTTGAAGGCGAAGAAGTAGAGGCCCATGACGCGTCCGCGCAGGCGGTCGGGCGTCGCGAGCTGGACCGTCGCGTTGGCGTTCGAGGTCCAGAGCGTGAAGGCGAGTCCCGCGACGAAGAGCAGCGGGGCGGCGCCGACGAGCGTCGTCTGCGGCGCCAAAGCCAGCTCGGCGGCGCCGAAGCCGGCGGCGCCCAGGAGGACGAGCTTGGGGCTGGCGCGCGAGATCGAGGCCGACACGAGGGCGCCCAGGAGCGCCCCGGCACCGAAGCAGGCCATGATGACGCCGAAGACCTGCGGCCCCTCCTCGAGCGTGTCCTTCGCGAGCACGGGAAGCAGCACGTTGAAGTTGAAGGAGAACGTCGTCAGGAGCAGCACGAGGCCGAGCACGATGCCGGCGAGCGGCACGGCGCGCAGGAAGGCGAGCGCCTCCCGGCTCCCTCGGACGATCGTCGGCCGGTCGTCGCCGCGGTCGAGCGGGTGGAGCTCCTGCGGGCGAAGCAGGGAGAGGCTCCAGAGGACGGCGAGGAAGCTGACCGCGTTCAGGAGGAAGGCCGTGCCGGGGCCGGAGGCCGCGATGACGGCACCGCCGAGCGCGGGGCCGAGCACGCGCGCCCCGTTGAAGAGCCCGGAGTTGAGCGCGACCGCGTTCGGCAGCGCCTCGCGACCGACCATCTGGAACGTGAGCTGCTGCCGTGCCGGGTGGTCGAAGACGAGGGACACGCCGCGCAGCCCCGCCAGCACGTAGACGTGCCAGGGCTCGACGACGCCGCCCAGCGTCACGGCGGCGAGCGCCGCGGCGAAGAGCATCGACGCCGCCTGCGTCGCGACGACGACACGGCGGACGTCCAGCCGGTCGACGACGACGCCGCCCACGAGCCCGAGCGCGGTCGCGGGCAGGAACTGGCAGAGCATCAGGACGCCGACGGCGACCGGCGAGTGCGTCAGCGTCAGGACGAGCCACGCGGCGGCGACGTTCTGCATCCACGTGCCCGTCACCGAGACGACCTGCCCGGCGAAGAAGATGCGGTAGTTGCGGTAGCGGCGCAGGCTCGACCAGGTCCGCCGCTGCGCCCGGAGGAAAGCCGCGGTCACGCGTCCTCCTCGAGCAGCTTCTCGAACGCGGGCAGCGCCGCCTCGACGCGCTCGAGCTCGTCGGGATCGAGCCGGCGGAGGCGCGCCGCGAGCCAGGCCGTGCGCCGGCTGCGGGCCGAGCGGAGGACGCGCTCTCCTTCCTCGGTGACCTCGAGCTCGACGCGGCGCCGGTCGGTCGTCGAGCGGCGCCGGCCGACGAGGCCGGCGCCCTGGAGGCGATCGACGTAGGCGCTCATCGCCGGCGCCGAGACGCCCTCGAGCTCGGCGAGCTCGCGCACGCCCAGACCGGGATGCGAGCGGATCGACCAGAGAAGAGCCGCCTGGCCGCCCGTGATGCCGAGCGGAGCGAGCTCCTTCCGCAGCCGGCGGTTGAGGTGGAGCAGGGCCGGCCGAAGGCCGTTGGCGACCGCGACCGGGTCCGAAGTAGTTAACATCGTTAAGTATTTTAGCGACGGCGCCCGAGGTGCCGCCTCACCCGTTCGGGGCGTCTAGCCGCGTCGGCCGGGCAGGTCGCGCCCGGCGCGCCGGCCGAGCTCGTGCTCCACGCTCACGAAGTCAACGCCGCGGCGGGCGCCGCCCCGGGTCGTCGCCGTAGAGACGGCCGGCGGCGTCGCTCAGCCACTCTCCGCCTCGTACGACGAGGTAGGCGAGCGCGGCTCCCGGGACGACTCCGACGAGGAGCACGATCAGCAGCCACTCCCACCCGTAGAAGATCCCGAGGGCTACGGCTCCGGCCGCGTAGATCACGAGGACGACGCGTTCGACCACGCTGCAGCGAAGTATTCCCCTCGCTGTCGCCCGCCGCCGGACTTTGTGCTCGTGGAGCACGAGCGCCCGGGAAGGCGCGTCAGGCCGCTGCCGCGGCGAGGCGCTCGGCGAGCGCGCCGTGCCCGCCTTCACGGGCGAAGTCGGCGGCGGCGCGTCCGTCGTCCGCCGCGGCCGACGGATCGGCCCCGCGCGCGAGCAGGAGGTCGACGATCGCCTCGTCGCCGTTCCGGGCGGCGGAGTGGAGCGGCGTGAAGCGGCCTTCCTGGCGGGCGTTCGGGTCGGCGCCGTGGTCGAGCAGGAGCGCGGCCGTCTCGGCCTGGCCCGCCGCGACGGCGCTCTGGAGCGGCGTCACCCGGATCTGCTCGTGCCGGGCCACCGGATCCACCGGCGCGCCCCGCTCGACGAGCAGGCGGGCCGTCTCCGGCCGACGGAAGAAGGCGGCGAGATGGAGCGGGGTGAACCCGTCGTCCGCCCACGCCGCGACGAGGCTGGGCTCGGCGTCGAGCAGCTCGGCGACTCTCTCCGTCCTTCCCAGCGCGGCGGCCTCGAAGACGTCGAGCTCCGGGGCCGCGGCGAGGAGCGCCGCGACACGCTGCTCGTCGCCCGCGTAGACGGCCGCGAGGAGCTCACTCAAGGAAGGTGTCCTCGTCGGAGTAGGCCGGCGCGCAGCAGCAGAGGAAGCGGAGCTCGCTCTCCCCGGCGGCCTCGATCCGGTGGCGAGATCCCGGCGGGATGAGAACGGCGTCACCGGGCCCGACGACGTGGCGCTCGCCTTCCAGCTCCATCTCGCCGCGCCCGGCGAGAACGACGTAGATCTCCTCCGAGCGCGCGTGGAAGTGGCGCTGGGTCGACTGTCCGGGGGCCAGCGTCGCCTCGGCGAGGCTCTGCTCGCCGGCGCCGCCCAGCTGCGCGTCGAGAAGGACGCGGATCGTCGAGCCGTCCAGCGTCGTGAACGGCTCGGCGTTCTCACGGTTGCGCACCTCCATCACCCGCGTCCCGCCTTCGCGAGCTCCGCGCGGCAGGCCGCCCGGACGGCCTCCTCCGGAGCCGACTCGGCGCGCTCGCGCAGCGCCGCGATCGTTCGCTCCGAGCCGAGGATGCGCGCCGCCGCGGCCGATGCGGCCGCATCGCTCGCCGGGTCTTCCCGCAGGGCGGCCACGACGGCCGCCTCGTCGCCGACGAGGGCGAGGGCGGCGGCCCGGCAGGCGGCGCGTTCTCCGGAGTCGGGCGCGCTCTCCGCGCGCTCGCGGAGGACGCCGACGACGGTGTCGTCCCCGAGCTCGGCGAGTGCCCAGACCGCCGCGATGCGCTCGCGCTCGTCGGTGGAGTGAAGCCGGCGGCGCTGGTCGGGCACGAGAACGCGCGCCGCCTCGCGATCGAGCTCCAGGAGCGTCGAGAGGGCGGCGTCGCGTACGGCACCCTCGCGGTCGCGCGCGAGCGAGAGCACGAGGCGCACGCCTCCGGCGCCGAGAACGTCCGCGGCGGCGCCAGGGACCCAGGCGCGGACCCGTGGGCTCTCGTGCCTGGAGAGCTCGTCCAGCACGAGCGCCGCCTTGCCGCGCTCACGGCGCAGCCGCTCGAGCTCGGCGGCGAGCGCCGGCTCGCCGTCGCGGCCGGCCTCGAGCGCGGCGACGACGTCCTCGGCCCGGTCCGCGCCCCAGGCGCGCTCGAGCCGCGCGAAGGTGCGGCGCATCCAGCCCTTCTCGGCGAAGCGGCGCCGCACCGCCCGCTGGAAGCTCTGCTCGTCGGCCGCCCGCTCGAGGAGGGCCTGCTGGAGCGCCGGCCGGCCCTCTGGGCCGAGCTCCTCGGCGAGTCGCCGCACCGCTTCCGCGAACTCCTCGCCCCGATGCTCGCGCGCGAGTGCGTCGACGCGGGTGCCGATGTCCCTTTCGGCCGCCGTCACGCGCCTTTCTGCGCCTCGAGCGCCTCGCCCTCCGACGGCGTCCGCGAGAGGTCGGGATGCTCGTCGAAGCCGTACTTCACGACGGCGCGCTTCGCGGCCTTGACCTCGTCGAGCCGGCGAACCGGCCGGTGGTGGGGCGCACCCTTGACGACCTGGGGATCGCGGGCGGCCTCCTTCGCAATCGCGCGCAACGCCGCGGCGAACGCGTCGAGCGTCTCCTTCGGCTCCGTCTCGGTAGGCTCGATCATCAGCGCCTCCGGCACGATGAGCGGGAAGTAGATCGTGGGCGGGTGGAAGCCGTGGTCCATCAGCCGCTTGGCGACGTCGAGCGCCGTGATGCCGTGCTCCCGCTTCAGGTTGCGCGCGGAGAGCACGAATTCGTGCATGCAGAGGCGATCGAAGGGGAGGTCGTACACGTCGCGCAGCTTCGCGAGCAGGTAGTTCGCGTTCAGGACCGCGACCTCCGACATCTCCCGCAGGCCCGGCCCGTACGAGCGGATGTAGGCGTACGAGCGGACGAAGACGCCGAACGGGCCGGTGAAGCCGCGCACCTTGCCGATGCTCTTCGGCCGGTCGTAGTCGAGGCCGAACGCGTCGCCGTCGCGGACCACCGCCGGCACCGGCAGGAACGGCTCGAGCGGCTCGCGGACGACGACCGGGCCGCCGCCGGGGCCGCCGCCGCCGTGCGGCTGCGAGAACGTCTTGTGGAGGTTGACGTGGACGATGTCGAAGCCCATGTCGCCCGGCCGCGAGATCCCGCAGACGGCGTTGAGGTTGGCGCCGTCGTAGTAGAGGAGCGCGCCCGCGTCGTGAAAGATCGCCGCGACCTCCTCGATGTGCTCGTCGAAGAGGCCGAGCGTCGACGGGTTCGTGAGCATGAGGCCGGCCGTGCGCTCGTCCACCTTCGCCCGCAGATCGTCGAGATCGAGGTTGCCGCGGTCGTCCGTCTCGACCTTGCGGAGCTCGTAGCCGGACATGGCGACGCTCGCCGGGTTCGTCCCGTGCGCAGTGTCGGCGGTGATGACCACCCGCCGCTGCTCCGCCTCGCCGCGGTCGGCGAAGTAGGCGCGCATGAGCATGAGGCCCGTCAGCTCCCCCTGGGAGCCGGCCGCCGGCTGGAGCGAGACCGCGTCGAGCCCGCAGACCTCGGCGAGGATCTCCTGCAGGCGCCACATGAGCTCGAGCGCCCCCTGTGCGCCCTCCTCGTCCTGGAGCGGATGCAGGTCGCGAAAGCCGGGCAGGCTCACGACGCGCTCGTTGACCCGCGGGTTGTGCTTCATGGTGCAGGAGCCGAGCGGGTAGAAGCCCGTGTCGACACCGAAGGTGCGGTCGGCGAGGGCGGTGAAGTGGCGCACGAGCTCCGGCTCGGAGATCTCGGGGAGGCGCGGCGGCGTGCGCCGGCGCAGCTCGGCGGGGACGTCGGCCTTCGGCAGGCCGTAGCGCGGCAGCGAGCCCGCGCGGCGGCCGGGCCGGGAACGCTCGAAGACGAGCTTCATGCGGCGACCTCGCCGAGGACCGCGGCGAGCCGGTCGATGTCGGCCGGGGTGCGCTTCTCCGTGACGGCGACGAGCACGGCGTCGTCGAGACCGGGGTAGTCCCGCCCGAGCGCGTAGCCGGGATGGACGCCCCGCTCTCGCGCCGCACGCACGACCTCCTGAGCGTTCCGTCCGACTCGGACGGCAAACTCCTTGAATGTTGCCGTCTCGGGAAACACCAGCGGAAGGTCGATCCGCTCCTTCGCGTACTCGCCGAGGGACATGCAGGTCTCCCCCAGCTCGCGCAGCCCCTGCGGGCCCAGCCACGAGAGGTGGACGAGCCCCGCGAGCGCCAGGAGCGTCTGGTTCGTCGTGATGTTCGACGTCGCCTTTTCGCGCCTGATGTGCTGCTCGCGCGTCTGCAGTGTGAGGACATAGCCGCGCTCGCCGGCGAGGTCGGTCGTCTCGCCGACGATGCGCCCGGGCATGCGGCGGATCAGCTCCGAGCGGGCGGCGATGAACCCGTAGTGGGGGCCGCCGTAGGACTGGTAGTTCCCGGCGCCCTGCCCCTCCCCGATGGCGAGGGCGCAGCCGTAGGCCCCGGGCGCCTCGAGGACGCCGAGCGAAACCGGATCGACGTGCGCGACGGCCAACGCGCCGGCCTCGTTCGCGGCCGCGGCGAGGTCCGGCGCCGGCTCGAGGCAGCCGAAGAAGTTCGGTTGCTGGAAGATCGCGCACGCCGCGTCCGTGCAGGCCGATCGGAGCTCGTCCACGTCGGCGACGCCGTCGCGGTGCGGGATCTCGACGATCTCGAGCCCGAAGCCGGGCGCGTACGTCTTCACCACCTGGCGGACCTGCGGGTTGAGCGTCTCGCAGAGGACGACCTTGCTCCGGCCGGTGGCGTGCCTGGCGACGAAGCAGGCGTCGGCGGCGACCGTGGTCCCGTCGTACCCGGAGGCGTTCGAGACATCCATGCCCGTGAGCTCGCAGATCGCCGTCTGGTACTCGAAGATCGCCTGCAGGACGCCCTGGCTCATCTCGGGCTGGTACGGCGTGTAGGCGGTCAGGAACTCGCCCCGAGCGAGGACGGCGTCGACCACGGCGGGGACGTAGTGGTCGTAGATCCCTGCGCCGAGGAAGGAGAGCTCCCTCGTCGTGTCCGCGTTGCGCGCGGCCAGCTCGCTCAGGTGGGCGACGATCTCGGGCTCGGAGAGCGCCGGCTCGAGAGCGAGCTCGCGCCCCAGGCGAACGGCCTCGGGAACATCGCGGAAGAGCTCCTCGACGGAGCCGACGCCGACCGCCTCCAGCATCGCCTGCCGGTCGTCGGGGGTGAGTGAGAGGAAGCTCACTGCTCCTCGAGCAGCTTGCGGTAGGCATCCACGTCGAGCAGCGCGTCCACCTCGGCGGGATCCGAGAGCCGGATGCGCACGAGCCAGCCGTCGCCGTAGGGATCCTCGTTGACGGTCTCCGGCTCGGCGACGACCTTCGCGTTCACCGCGAGCACTTCCCCGGAGAGCGGCGCGATCACCTCGGAGACCGCCTTGACCGACTCGACCTCGCCGTAGCTCTCGTCCTTCGCGAGCGAGGCGCCCTCCTCCGGCGGCTCGTAGTGCACGATCTCGCCGAGCGCGTCCTGCGCGTACCACGTGATCCCGACCGTCGCGACGTCGTCCTCGACGCGCGCCCAGTCGTGCCCGGCGTGGTAGCGGAGGTCGTCGGGATAGCTCTCGTCCGCGGCCACTAGTGCTCCTTCGAGTGATGGTCTCGCGTCTCCAACGAATGCGCAGCACCGCCGGGCAAGGACGCGGGGAGCGTCAATACGCGGGCGTCCTGGCGCGAGTGAGGACGCAGCATGGCGGTTCCTGGCGCCGCCGGAAACGCCCTGAATATCACCGGACGGGGCACTAGCTCTCCTCTCGCTTGTAGAACGGCTTCGGGACGATACGCGCCCGGCGGGGCCTGCCGCGGAGATCGACGGTGACCGGGGTGCCGGGCTCCGCGCGCTCCGCCGGGACGTACGCGAGCCCGAGGGCGACGCCGAGCGTCGGCGACCGCGTGCCCGACGTGACGATGCCTCCGCCCTCGATCGGCATGCCGGTTCGCGGGATGCCTGCGTCCTCCATGACGAAGGCGACGAGCTTCTCGGCCGGACCCTCCTGCTTCAGGCGGCGGAGGCGCTCGACGCCGGTGAAGTCCTTCGCCAGCGCGCAGGCCCAGCCGAGGCCCGCCTCGATCGGCGTGCGCTCGGGCGAGATGTCGTTGCCGTGCAGCGGGTAGCACACCTCAAGGCGAAGGGTGTCGCGCGCCCCGAGTCCGCAGGGGACGATCCCCCGCTCGAGCACGGCCTCCCACAGCCGCGGCGCGTCGTCGGGCGCGCAGCCGAGCTCGCAGCCGCGCTCCCCCGTGTAGCCCGTCCCGGCGACGAGGCAGCGGACGCCGAGCACGTCGACGTCCTCGCGGAAGGTGAACGGCTCGACCGCGATCCCGAGCCGCTGGAGCGCCTCCGGCCCCTGGACGGCGAGCAGCGCCCACTCGTCCGAGACGTCGTCGGTCTCCGGCAAGGCGGCGTGGTCGCCCCCGACGTTGGCGGCGTTGACCACGAGCAGATAGTCGTCGGCGCTCCGCCGGTAGGCGATCAGGTCGTCGACGATGCCGCCCTCGTCGTTCGTCAGGAGCGTGTACTGCGCCCCGCCGTCTCCGATGCGCTCGAGGTCGTTCGAGACGCGGGCCTGCAGGTAGTCGCGCGCGCCCTCGCCGGCGATGCGCAGCTGGCCCATGTGCGAGACGTCGAAGACGCCGGCGGAGGTGCGGACGGCGGCATGCTCCGCGCCGATTCCGGCGTACTGCACGGGCATCTCCCAGCCGGCGAAGGGAACGAGGCGTGCGCCGAGAGCGGCGTGGTGCTCGAAGAGTGGCGTGCGCCGGAGCGTCTGCACCGGGGCGCAATCCTATCCGCAGCGGCGCCGCTCCCCAGGGCGGTGCCTTCGGGGTACCACGCCCCCGGCGGCTGCCCCGCCTCCCCCCTAGTTCCGGCTGCAGCCTTTACTGGCGCCGCAGGAACGACGGCACCTCGAGGACGTCGGAGGGGACGTCGAACCCCTCGCCGGCGGGCTCGCGCTCGCCGATGTCCTCGCGCCGCTCGCGGCGGTACGCCTTGTCGAAGCCCGTGGCGATCACGGTCACCCGGACCTTGCCGCCCATGTTCTCGTCGATGACGGCGCCGAAGATGACGTTCGCGTTCAGGTCGGAGGCGCCCGTGACGACCTCCGCGGCCTCGTTCACCTCGAACAGGCCCAGGTCGGGACCGCCCGTGATGTTGAGGAGGACGCCGGTCGCGCCCGCCACGGAGGCTTCGAGCAGCGGCGAGGAGACGGCGGCCCGGGCGGCCTCGGCGGCCCGGTTCTCGCCCTCGGCCTCGCCGATCCCCATGAGCGCCGACCCGGCGTCGGTCATGATCGTGCGCACATCCGCGAAGTCGAGGTTGACGAGCCCCGGGATCGTGATGAGGTCGGTGATCCCCTGCACGCCCTGGCGCAGCACCTCGTCCGCCATGCGGAAGGCGTCCACGACGGACGTCTGCTTCTCGACGACCTGGAGCAGCCGGTCGTTCGGGATGATGATCAGCGTGTCGACGTGGTCGCGCAGGTTGCCGATGCCGGTCTGCGCCTGCTCGGCGCGCTTCCGGCCCTCGAAGCCGAACGGACGGGTGACGACGCCGACGGTGAGGGCCCTGAGCTCCTGCGCGATCTCGGCGATGACCGGCGCGGCGCCGGTGCCGGTGCCCCCGCCCTCGCCCGCGGTGACGAAGACCATGTCGGCGCCCTTGAGCGCCTCCTTCAGCTCGTCGCGCGTCTCCATCGCCGCCTCGTAGCCCTTCTCCGGGTTCGCACCCGCGCCCAGGCCGCGCGTGGCCGAGGCGCCGATGTGGACCTTCTGGTCGGCCTCCACCATGAGGAGCGCCTGCGCGTCCGTGTTCACGGCGATGAACTCGCAGCCGCGAAGGCCTGCCTCGACCATCCGATTGACGGCATTCGAGCCGCCGCCGCCGGCGCCGACGACCTTGATCACGGCCAGGTAGTTGCCCGCTTGATCTCTCACGTCCGTCCTCTCCCTCACGTGCCGAGCTTGAGGCTCAGCTTGAGCGTCCGGCTGAGGGTACGCCCACCCCCGGAGGTTGTCAAATCCTCATTTGCAGCGCAAACGACGCCGTACTCTCAAGCTCAACCTGAGACTTGAGGCTTGTCTGCGGCAACCGGACGCTCGGGGACGGTCACATCCAGATAGGCGAGCTCCGAGCGCTCCCCGGGAGCCAGAGTCCCCAGGACGCGGGCCGCGACGTCCAGCTTGAGCGCGACCTGCGTCCGCTCGCCGAGGCGCAGCTCCGTCTCCCCGGCGAGCACGAGCACGACGGCGTCTTCCTCGGCGCGGGCGGAGCGGATCGCGACCGGGAAATCGGCGGGCACGCGCCGGAGCGTCGCCAGCGCGGCGAGGACGGGGCCTGCCGTGACGCTCTCCCCCACCTCCACGGCGACGCCCTCGTCCGCCCGGACGCGCGGCTGCGAGGCGGGCGCCCGAGCGTCGACGCTGCGCAGGATCCGCCCGCGCTCGGACACGAGCCACGCTTGCCCGTCGCGGCGGAGGACGGCGAGCGGCCGCTCGGGGACGACCGCGATGCGGAGCGCGTGCGGGAAGGCGCGGTCGATGCGGAGCGAGCGCACGGCCGGAAGCGCCTCCAGCGAGCGCTGCAAGGCGTCGCGGTCCAGCGCGACGAGGCTCTCGCCGACGAACGGCGCCGCCGCTCGGCGCACCTCCTTCTCCAGGCCGCGGGGCGCCCCCGAGACCTCGACGTCACGGAGGGCGAAGAGCGGCGTCTCGCGCGCAGCCAGGTAGGCGAGCCCCGCGAGGGCGGCGACGGCCACCGTCACGGCCAGTAGACGCCGCGGCGCGCGAACGCGCGCGCGCAACCCGTTTACGGGCACGAGCGACACGTGCGGTCTGGTGACCACACGAGCGAGTTCGCCGCGGGCTCGTCCGGTCCTACCGACGGGTTTCCTACGGCTCGAGCGGAGGCACCTCCAGCGCGCCGAGCAGCTGCACCTCCGGGTGGAGCACGACGCCGAACTGCTCGCGCGCGCGACGGCGCGCCTCGGCGATCAGCGCGATGGCGTCGGCCGAGCGCGCCCCGTCCGCGTTCTCGATGAAGTTGGCGTGCTTGGGGGAGATCTGCGCGCCGCCGCTGCGGTAGCCGCGGAGGCCGCAGACCTCGAGCATCCTCCCGGCACTCAGCTCGTGATCGGGATTCTTGAAGACGCTCCCGAACGTGCGCTTGTTCGTCGGCTGCGCTTCCTTGCGGCGCGCCTGCATGGCCGCCACCGTCGCCTTGATCTCCTCGAGCGGGCGCGGCTCCAGCAAGAACTCCGCGCGCGCGACGACCTGACCGTGGCGCAGGCCGGAGGTGCGGTAGCGCAGTCCGAGCTCCTGCGGCGTCAGCCACCTCGCGCCGGTCGCGTCGGCGACGCGGGCGCGCCGGAGGACGCCCGCGATGTCGCCGCCGTAGGCGCCCGCGTTCATCCAGACGCCGCCGCCCACCGTCCCGGGGATGGCGCACGCGAACTCGAACCCGCCGAGCTCGGCCGCCCGGGCGCGGTGGAGGCACACGGCGAGGGGTGCTCCGCCGCCGCCCGCGAGGACCCCGTCGGCCGCGTCGGCGGCGGCGAGCTCTCCCGCGAGCTTCAGGACGAGCCCCGGGAAGCCGTCGTCGGCGACGAGGAGGTTCGAGCCGAGGCCGACGACCGCGACCGGCAGTCCCTCGGCGTCCGCCCAGGCGAGGCGCTCCAGGAGCTCGTCCTCGGTCTCGGGCGTGGCGAACCAGCGGGCCGGGCCGCCGGTCCCGAGCGTCGTGTAGCGGCCGAGGGCGACCTGCTCCTTCATGCCGTCAGCTCCTCCCGGAGCAGCGGCAGCGCCGTGTTCACGTCTCCGGCGCCGACCGTGAGCAGCAGGTCGCCCGGGCGCGCGAGCGACGCGGCCACGTGGGCGGCGTCGGCCAGCGCCGGCGCCCAGCCGACCGGCATCCCGGGGCGCGCGTCGGCGAGTGCGTCAGCGACGAGCTTCCCGCTGACGCCGGGCACGGGCTCTTCCCGGGCGCCGTAGACGTCGGTGACGACCGCGGCGTCGGCGGCGGCAAGGGCGCGCCCCAGCTCGCGCCCGACGTGCATGGTGCGCGAGTACAGGTGCGGCTGGAAGAGCGCGACGACCCGCCCGTCGCCCGCGAGCGTCCGCGCCGCCGTCAGCGTGGCGGCCACCTCCGCCGGGTGGTGAGCGTAGTCGTCGACGAGAAGGACGCCGCCGGCCTCGCCGTGGTCCTCGAGCCGCCGCCCCACGCCGCGGAATGCCGCGAGCGCGTCCGCGGCCGCGGCGCGATCGACGCCCGCGAGCTCCAGGGCCGCGAGCGCGCAGGCCGCGTTGAGCCGGTTGTGCTCGCCGGGGACGGAGAGCACGATGTCGGCGGGCACCAGGTCCCGGCCCCAGACGACCCGCTCCTTGCCCACGCGGGCGGCCCAGCGCTCGAAGCGCTCCTCCAGGTCCGCGGTCGAGCCGAACGCGGCGTGGTGGTCGAGCTCGACGTTCGTGATCACGGCGACGTCGGCCGGGAGCTCGAACACGGTGCCGTCCGACTCGTCGCCCTCGACCACGAGCCAGCCGCTCCCCGCTCGCGCGTTGCCGCCGAGCTGCGGCACCTCCCCGCCGATCAGGAAGGACGGGTCGTCTCCCAACGCGTCCAGGCAGAAGGCCACCATGGCCGCGGTCGTCGTCTTCCCGTGCGCGCCGGCGACGACGATCGACCGGCGAAGGGAGACGAGCTCGGCGAGCAGCTCGGCCCGGCTCCGGCCGGCGACGCGCTCGCGGTACGCGCTCGAGACGACGACCTCTGCCCCGGCGGGCGGAGGCGGCGTGTCCGGCGAGACGACGACCGGAATCCCGGCGGCGCGGACGTAGGCGAGGTAGGGCGTCTCCGTCCGGTCCCAGCCGGAGACGTCGGCGCCCCACGCCTTCGCCACGACCGCGTACCCGGAGAGGCCGGCGCCGCCGATGCCCGCTAGCCAGAGCCGGCGGCCGTCAAGCTCGGGCAAGGGCGGTCAGCTCCTCCGCGACCGCGTCGGCGGCATCCGGCCTGGCGAGGTCCCGCATCGCGGCGGACATGCGCGCGAGCCGCTCCGGGTCCGCGAGGAGGTCGTCGACCTGACGCCGGAGCTCGAGCTCCGGCTCGGGCACGACGACGGCGGCGCCACGGTGCTCGAAGTAGCGGGCGTTCTTCGCCTGGTGGTCGGCGGTCGCGTGCGGGTACGGGACGAGCAGCGCCGGCTTGCCGGCGACGGCGACCTCCCAGACCGAGCCGCCTGCGCGGGCGACGACGAGATCGGCGGCGGCGAGCGCCGCGCCGAACGCGTCCGTGAACGGAAGCAGGCGATAGTCCTCCCGGCGCGCCCGTCCATCCAGCTCGGGAAAGTCACGCTCGCCCGCGAGGTGCAGCACCGCCGGGCCGTCCTCGGCGAACGCCGCGAGGGACGCCTCGTTCAGCCGCCGCGAGCCCTGGCTGCCGCCGAAGACGAGCACGACGGACCCCTCTTCCGGCAGCCCGAACTGCTTCCGTGCCTCCGCGGCGGCCGGCGGGCGGGCGCGGGCTGGGATCGGCCGCCCGACGACCCGGTACTTCGCTCCGTCGAGGCCCTCGATGGGGAACGCGAGGAAGACCCGTCTCGCGAACGGCGCCGCGAGCCTGTTGGCGAGGCCCAGGTGGGCGTCGGCCTCCAGGAGCGCGGCGGGGATGCGCAGGAGCCCGGCCGCGAGAACCATGGGCCCGCCGACGTAGCCGCCCGCTCCGAGGACGACGTCGGGACGGCGGCGGCGCAGGATCCGCAGGCAGGTCACCGGCGCGACGAGGCCGCGCGCGGCCGCCCGCAGGAGCCGAGGGCCGGGCGCGCGCGGGATGCCCTCGACGGAGAACGAGTCGAACTCGTGGCCGGCCGCATGCGCGAGGCGCTCCTCGACGGAGTCAGGCCGACCGGCGAGCGTGACCCGCACGCCTCGACGTTCCAGCGACTCGGCGACCGCGAGCGCCGGCAGGACGTGACCGGCCGTCCCTCCGGCGGCGACGAGGCAGCTCGGCGCGGGCTCCTGTGGCATCGCTGACGGCGATGTTAAGGAGGATCCCCACGGAGGCGAGGCCGACGATGAGGCTCGAGCCCCCGTAGGAGACGAAGGGAAGCGGGATGCCGGTGAGAGGGGCCAGGCCCATCACGGCGCTCACGTTCACGGCCGCCTGCCCGCAGACGAGCGCCGTCAGGCCCGCCGCAAGGAGCTTCCCGAACGGCTCGCGGCAGCCGAGCGCGACGTTGAAGCCCGCGTAGCCGAAGACGACGAATGCCGCGATGACCGCAAAGGCGCCGACGAGCCCGAGCTCTTCCCCGACGATCGCGAAGATCATGTCGGTCGACGCCTCGGGCAGGTAGTAGACCTTCTGGACGCTCTCGCCGAGGCCGGTGCCGAAGAACCCGCCCGAGCCGAGCGCGAGCATCGCCTGAACCGACTGGAAGCCCGTGCCCTCGGGGTCCTGCCAGGGATCGAGGAACGCGAGCAGGCGGTCACGGCGGTACGGCTCGAGCCAGATCGCCGCGGCCACGAGGAGGAAGCCGATCGCCGCCCCGCCGGCGAGCGTGGAGAGCCGCGTGCCCGCGACGGCGAGGACTGCCGCGACCATGATCGCGATCGCGATCGCCGTCCCGAGGTCGGGCTCGACGAGGACGAGCGCGAACGCGGTCCCGACCACGACGCCGATCGGCCGGAGCAGCTCGCCGAGCGACTGCGGCGCCGGCCGCCGCGCGAGGAGCGCGGCGATCCAGAGAGCGAGCGCGAGCTTTGCAAGCTCGGACGGCTGCAGCGTGAAGGGGCCGAGCGCGAGCCAGCGCCTGGCGCCGTTCACCGGGGTGCCGGCGACGAGGACGGCGACGAGCAACGTGAAGCTCGCGAGCAGGAGCGGCAGGATCGCGAGGCGGAGGCGGCGGTAGTCCGTCCGCGAGAAGAGCACGAGCGCCGCGATCCCGGCGAGCGCGTAGAGGGCTTGGCGCTTCAGGTAGTACGCCGGATCGTCGGCGGCGAGCGCGGCGCGCGCCGAGCTGGCGCTGTAGACCATGACGAGGCCGAACGCGACGAGCCCGAGCGTGACGAGGACGAGCAGGTGGTAGTCGAGAGCGCTGCGCCGCCGCCTCACAGCGACTCCACGAGCTGGCGGAAGCGGGCGCCGCGCTCCTCGAAGTCCCGGAACTGGTCGTAGCTCGCGCAGGCGGGCGAGAGGAGGACGACCTCGCCGCGCTCCGCGTCCTCGTGCGCCTCCGCGACCGCCCGCTCGAGGTCGCGCGAATGGCGAAAGCGGACACCCGCGGCGGCCAGGGCCTCGGCGATCTCGTCCGCCGACTCGCCGATCAGGTACGCGCACGCGACGCCGGACTTGGCGGCGCGGCGGGCGAGAGCCGCGAACGGCGTCCCCTTGCGGCTGCCGCCGAGGATCACGCGGAGCCCCGGTGGGTAGGCGCCGAGCGCCCGCTCGGCGGCCTCCGGGTTCGTCGCCTTCGAGTCGTTGATCCAGCGCACGCCGTCGAGCTCGCGGACGAGCTCGAGGCGGTGCGGGACGCCAGGGAAGGTCCGGAGCCCCTCGCCGATCGCCTCGTCGGGCACGCCGGCGGCCCTGGCCGCCGCCGTTGCGGCGGCGGCGTTCTCGCGGTTGTGGGCGCCGGGGATGCGCGGCTCGGCGGGAAGCGGGTCGTCGGCGGAGAACTCGACCCGCCGGGCCTCTCCGGGAATCGCGTCGAACCCACCCGGGACGACGGCGACGTCGTCATCCCGCTGGTTCTCGAACATCCGGAGCTTCGCCGCCCGGTAGGCGTCCACGTCGGGATAGCGGTCGAGGTGGTCCGGCGTGACGTTGAGGAGGACGGCGACGCGGGGGCGGAACCGCTCGACGTCCTCCAGCTGGAAGCTCGAGAGCTCGCAGACGATCCAGGCGTCCGCAGCGAGGGCGCCGTCGAGCGCGGTGAGCGGCCGCCCCACGTTGCCCGCGACGGCCACGGGCCGCCCGGCCGCCCGGAAGATGGCGCCGAGCAGCTCGCTCGTGGTCGTCTTGCCGTTCGTCCCCGTGACGCCGAGGATCGGGTTGGGCAGCAGGCGGGCGCCCAGCTCGACCTCGCTCCAGACGGCGAGGCCGCGGGCGCGTGCCGCGGCGGCGAGGGGGGCCTCGCTCGGAACTCCCGGGCTCTTCACAAGCAGGTCCACGTCGTCGACGAGCGCGGGGTCGTCCGCGCCCAGCACGACTTCGACGCCCGCCGGGCGAAGCCTGCCCGCGTCCAGGCTCGGGTTCCGGTCGACGCCGCGCACCCGCACGCCCCGCCGGGCGAGCGCGAGCGCCGCCGCCTCGCCCGAGCGCGCCAGGCCGAGGACGAGCGCCGACTCAGGAAGCGAACTCAGAGGCGTACCGGTAGTACAGGACGAAGCCGCACGCACAGAGAATCGCCGTCACGATCCAGAAGCGGACGGTGATCCGCGTCTCCGACCACGCCTTCATCTCGAAGTGGTGGTGCAGCGGCGCCATCAGGAGAACGCGCCGGCCGAACCACTTGAAGCTGACGACCTGGACGATGACCGAGAGCGCCTCGATCAGGAAGATGCCGCCGATCAGGATCAGCAGCAGCTCCGTCTTCGTCATGATCGCGAACGCCGCGAGCGCGCCGCCGAGGCCCATCGACCCCGTGTCGCCCATGAAGACCTGCGCGGGGAAGGCGTTGTACCAGAGGAAGCCGATCGAGGCCCCGATCAGGCTCGCCCCGAGGATCGCGAGGTCGAGGTCGACCTGGTCGGCGGCGCCCACGGCGCGGATCGAGGCGAGCGCCGCGACGAGGCTCATGGCCGTGTAGGTGAGGATCGCGATCGTCGTCGTGCCAGCGGCGAGGCCGTCGATCCCGTCCGTCAGGTTCACTCCGTTCGAGGCCCCGGCGATGATGACGAAGAGGAGCAGGTACCAGCCCCACGAGAGGGGCAGGTCGGCGTCGACCAGCGGGATGTAGACGTCGGTCGTGAGCGGGTCCTCGAGCCCGCGCGAGGCGACGAGGCCGACGACGACGGTGATCCCGGCGAGCCAGATGAGCTTCCAGCGTCCGGAGAGCCCCAGCGAGCGGCGCCGCGACACCTTCGTCCAGTCGTCGACGAAGCCGATCGCGGCGCAGCCGAGCGTGACGAAGAACGCCGTCACGGCGGGGACCGTCCGCTGCGAGAAGACGAGGAACGGCACGGACATGGCGATCATGATCAGGAGCCCGCCCATCGCCGGCGTTCCCTGCTTGACGACGTGGCCCTTCGGACCCTCCTCGCGGATCTGCTGCCCGAACTCGTTCTTGCGCAGGAAGTCGATGAACTTGGGGCCAGAGAGGATGGAGATGACCATCGCCAGCACCCCCGCGAGCAGCACCTCGACCATGGAGGGAGCCTAAGCCTCGGCGGGGACGACGGTGACGGCCTCGCCGATCACCTCGAGACCCATGGCTCGTGACCCCTTCACGAGCACGCAGTCGCCGGGACGGAGGACTGAGCGGAGCGCGGCGAGGCCCTGCTCGACGGTCGGCGCCCAGCGCGTGAGGGGCACGCCGCGCGCGCCCTGGACGTAGTTCCGGGCGAGCGGACCGACGGCGACGAGCACCTCGACGCCCGC